>JBQTJO010000315.1:0-5706 GCA_052387015.1 Gemmatimonadota bacterium | reverse complement strand
TGCCCGACGTCGCGCGCGCGCGCCGCGTCCACGAGAGCGCGCTGGCCCGCGTCATCTACCGCGGAAAAGGTGGGCTCTGCTGATTTGATGACGGTGGCCGAGCTGACCACCACGTCTACGCCCTCGCAGGCGGTGCGCAGCGAGGCGGCGTCGGTCAGGTCGCCGTACACAACGTGCGCCCCCAGCGAGCGCAGCTCCTGGAGCTTCGCAGGATCGCTGGTGCTCCGCACCAGCGCACGCACCGATTGACCACGCTCGGCCAGCTCTCTGCAAATTCTGCTGCCGAGAGAACCTGTAGCGCCGACGATGAGATTCATGGCATCCTCCTGTGTGATCGGTGTGGCGGGAGATCCCAATATGGCGACCGAGGCGTGCAGGTGCTACAGGGGCAGCGCCTCAATCGCTGCTGCTTGCGGCTGCGGTTCCAGGAACTATGTCATTGCATGGCGCCCGGCTGTGTCGACACTTTGGCCACTCGGCTCTGAGCCTTGCACGCGATTTTCGACGAAGGAATTGGTTCTATGCGGAATGTTGTTGCGCTGAGTCTCGTGCTGGTTGCAGCGTGCGGGCATAAACCCGCCGCAATAGCCCTTCGTCCCAGCGAGCACGATGTCGCAGCGGTCTTGATCATCGAGAACGTCGCGCGGGTCCTGGACATTTCCGCGAGCCGGACACCACGCATCAGCGTAGCTGTTTCGGATACCGTCGGGTCAGGGTATCTACGGCGTGATGGCTGTCTAAAGCGGAGTTCGTGACGGGCAGGCCGTTGTGAGGCCATGTGAGTTCATTGTGACAATGTTCGTCGTTCTGCTCCTCCTCGCGGTTTTCCCAACGATGACCGCTGCTCAATCGCCGGCTGAGTCGATCTTGCGCGAAGCGGCCGGAAAGAATTGGACTGTGCGCGCGAGTGCGGACGGCCGCAGTCTTGGCGAGGGACGAGTTGTAATGCTGAAGGCCGACACGGTCGTCCTCTCGACCGCAAGAATTCCGATTGCTTCAATCACGGCTCTTGATCGGCGCACTCGCGTTGGTGGCGCAGGGCGAGAGGGCGCGCTGGTCGGTGCGATCGGATTCGGCATGTTCGGCTTGTTTCTGGCGAGAGAGTTTTGCAAGCCGGACTGCTCGCTCCGAGACACCGCCGGTGGGGTTGGCTTTGGCGCCACATTCGGCGCCAGTCTCGGCGGGCTCATCGGCGGCATCGCGAATCCAGCGAAGAGGGGCTGGACTCGCGTCTGGCCATAGCGTATTGGGATCGTAACGACGCGGCCGTCGCGGTCGTTGAACCACTACATTCGGCTGGGACAGAACTCCCGTTAATGCGATGGTAGACGGAAGAGCCTGGGATACGAGTGTCTGGCGTGAGAAAGCCGGACGGACCCTGCTCGCGGTGCAAGAAGATCCGCGGCGAGAAAGATCACGCGGACACGGTGAACGTCCGGCTCGAATACAGCATCGAATACCGCGGCTAGCGTAATGATACGACTTGTCCCGTTCGCCCTCCTCCTGGCCGTGCCGGTCGAAGCCCAGATCTCGGGTATGGTCCGAACGGCCGATGGACGCGCGACAGCAGCAGAGGTTGAGCTCTGGTCCCCTTCGCAACGTATCGCACGGCGAGTGGCCGACGGCCGCGGTCACTTCTCCTTCAACGCTGAGGAGACTGCTCCGGCCACTGCGATCGTGTTCGCGCAGCTCGGCTACAAGACCGTCCTGAGACCGATGGCGGGGCCGGACAGCGCA
Source organism: Gemmatimonadota bacterium (assembly GCA_052387015.1). Classification (GTDB taxonomy): domain Bacteria; phylum Gemmatimonadota; class Gemmatimonadetes; order Longimicrobiales; family RSA9; genus CBJLQC01. The sequence goes on along the minus strand of JBQTJO010000315.1, from coordinate 3,969 downwards.
GTTCGCATCACGCTGGAACCCGCGTCGATTGAGCTGCCAGAAGTTGCGGCTGACGGCCCACGCCTGTGTCCTAATCGTGCCGATCCCGACGCCGAAGCCGCATGGCGGCGCTTCAGGCAGCAATACCGTCCGGATCCGGCTTCGGAGTTCATTGGCACCGCGTATGCCGTGACCAGCGGCGTCGTCGCATCCGAAAGAGTCGGGAAATTCGACGAGGGCGATAATCAGTTCGCGGTGCGCGGCAGGCGAAGGTCCACACCTTCGGAGCTGGACATCGCGAGAGAAGACTACGCACGCCCGGCGGGCACCCGATTGGTCTCTGCAGAGCAAGACTCGTGGGAGTACGCATCGCTCGGAAGCGTGGAGGCCGATCACTTTCTGACCGATCACTTCGCGGCGTCCCATGCCTTCAGTCTCGGCACTGTGCGAAGCGACGGCAGTTTTGATCTGGTCTTCTGCCCGAAGCAGAACAAGCGGCCGGACATTCAGGGAACCCTATCTCTGACGCGTGACAGGTTGCTGTACGAAGCTCGCTGGCGCTTTCTCGTGCCAGGAAACGACGAGGTTGCCAGCGGCTCCGCGTTGTTCACGCCTCCTCGGAATGAGTCGGGTGTGGTGCACCTCCTGCCTCTTTCGAGCACTTTCGTTCGGCAGCATAAGATGCCAAGACAATATTTTCAGAAGCTCGAGCGTTACGGAATCTGGATAGTCGGTGACAGATCCACGCATTCGAAGCTGATTGCGGAGTGGAGGCAGAGGTACGAAGCCGCTGCTGGAGGCGAACCGCGACATCGGCGAGCTGCTCGACACCCGCAAGGCGCACGCGCTTGGTGATACGCCGCTCCCTGTATAGGTCCACGGGAGAAGTCTCAGGCGATGACGCGTGAACTTTCGATCACCTTCATTCGTCATTATGTCGAAATCACGTGGCAGGTCCGGTTGGGAGAGGCAATGGCTCGGACTTCCGGTGTGGATCTCCTACAGCTGCACCTGGTTGTCCTGAGGGGTCAGGCCGGCGACGAACAGGCCTTTGCGCAGCTATTTGACTGGTTTGGCGAGCGGACTCTCCACTACCTGAGAAGTCTGGTTGGAGAGGCCGCGGAGGATGTCCAACAGGAGGTCTGGCTTTCTGTTTATCGAGGCCTCGCAACGCTTGCCGACCCCGGTGTGTTTCGCACGTGGCTGTTCCGCACAACACGCCACCGGGCGATCGACTACTTGCGCAAGAAGAAACGCGAACGCGAAATCGAGGACGAGTTAGCGGCCGAAACGCACTATTCGAGCGAGCAGAACGATACCAGCACGTACGACGTCGATCCGGCTCAGATCGACATGATGTTGCAGGAGCTGAGCCCCACTCACCGCGAGGTACTGATCCTGAAGTATCGCGATGACCTTAGCTATGCTGAGCTTGCGCGAGTGATTGGGTGCTCCATAGGAACGGTGCGGTCACGGCTGCATCATGCCAAGCGCCGCTTGCAGGATTTGATCGAACTGCGGCAACAAAGTACAACAAGTGAGGGCGCATGAGCCGTCAAATGCCTTCTCAGAGGGCGTGGGCGATGATCGATGAAGAAAAGCGCAGAGACGAATTCCTGCGTAAGGTGAGCAGAATCGCCTGGACCGCGACATTTGTCGTCGTGTTGCTCTTTGCCGGCGTGTTGATCATCCGGGTCATACACATGATACAGCTATTCGGTGTGGGCAGGCTGTACGATCGACTGACGATCGTCAATGCCGCCATACCTCTCCTGGTCGTTCTTGGCTTTTTGTGTGTCCTCGTGGCGACACTTAGCACGATTGGTGTCTTCATGCGGTTCCGCACCGCCAGTCTGGCAGAGATCCAGTTGCGGCTTGCGGCTCTGGAAGAGATCCTCATCAATCGAAAAGATTCGGATTCTTGAATATTGAAGATCCGTATGAGGGACATCACTACCAGCGAGGAATCTATGACATTCTCATCACCCGCCAGACTCACTGCCTGCGTCCTGATCGCAATCTCGGTCGGCTGTGCGCCCGCGACGAACGGGCAAAAATCGTCAGACAAGCCGGAAGTCACGGCGGCAGACCTGGAGAAACACGCCAGCGAGCCGATCGAGAGTGTGCTGCAGCGCAAAGTACCGGGTCTGCTCGTCACCCGTGGTGCGGACGGCAGCATTGCCCTTCAGATCCGGGGCATCTCAGCCGTCGACGGTTCCGCCAGCCCGCCACTCTACATTCTGGACGATCACCCGATCGATGTCGGGCCCGAGGGCGCGCTGTCCGGCGTGAACCCGTACGACATCGAAACCATCAGGGTGTTGAAGGGCGCGGACGCCGCGATCTACGGCATCCGGGGCGCGAACGGAGTGATTGTCATTACCACGAAGAGGGCGCCGGCGCCGAAGCGTTGACTCGCCTCATTCTCTTACCAGTTCTGGACTCCACGATCCGAGGCGCGCCGCCGTGTCGTACGTGTGTTGCAGAAACTCGAGCCCGCAGCTGTCAGGATCATCGGCATTGGCAACCGCCGCGTGCGGCCGAATCCACTCGCGCATGGTTCCGTCGTAGCGGGCGCCGGCCGGCCTCACTGGTGCTTCCGCGCAGCCCGGTGGTTCCGGGTAGGCGTATGCGTGGAATCCCGGTTCCTGTATCGCGCCGCCAGGTGTAGCCGGCCACCCGCCTGCGCTGATGCATTCATGGGAATAGGCTTCGCGCGTCACGAAATCGGCGAGATTGTGGGAACCCCGTCGCGGTCATAGGGCAAACCTCTCCGGTCATCCGAAAAACGAATCGGATCGGCCATCTCGACCGGCATTGGCCAGAGATCGAAGTCGACACCGAGCGCGCGGAGCACAATCAGGGTCGTCGGTTTGAATCGGCAATTCCTCCTCACCCGCCATGGGGCCAACGCCGTGTAACAGCAGGTTCATTGCGCACAGCCGCGACACGCTGTCGACCCTGTCGATGCCGCGCAGCGCGTCGAACTTCACGTGCCGCTTCTGCTCGCGGCTCATGGTGTCGCTGTGGACGTCCAGCTCGTCGAGCAAATGGCGGCCTGGTGACAAGGGTTGACCTATGGCCTGCTACTGGTTATTATAGTAACCATACCATGCCTAATTATGCCTTTAGGGTTAGCATGTTACCTATTGAACTGAGAACACCCGCAGACATTGTTCGTATGGTCGCCGAACGGGTTCGGGCGCTCCGGCTGGAGCGCGGCTGGTCCCAACAGGAACTGGCCCAGCGCAGCGGCATTGCGTTCGAAACCTACAAGCGCTTCGAGCGCAGCGGCCAGATCTCACTCGAGCGGCTGGCGAAGATCGCGACCGTGCTGGATGCGTTGCGTGGATTCGATGAGCTCTTCCGGCCGGCGGTGGCGCGCGGCCTGGAAGATCTCGAACGGCGTACGGCGAAACCCGCGCGCAAACGAGCGAGCGGGCGGCGTGCAAAGAGTTGAGGTCCGGCTGGATTGGGGCGATGCGGAGCTGCTCGTCGGCACGCTCGCCGAGCAGGACCGGCGCGTGTACTTCGAGTATGCGACGTCGTTCGTCGAATCGCCGCTGCCTAGCTCACCATTCAAGCTTCCGGTCCGTCCCGGGTTGTTCGAGCACACCGAGCGCGACTTCGGCGAGATCTTCGGCGTGTTCAACGACTCGCTGCCCGACGGTTGGGGCCTGCTGCTGATGGATTGCGAGTTTCGGCGGCGCGGCCGTGCACCCGTATCGGTCACCGTGCTCGATCGGTTCGCGTACATGGGTCGGACCGTCATGGGCGCGCTGACATACCACCCGGCGGCGCGAGACATCGGTGACCATGATGAGGAGCTCGACCTGGAGCTGCTCGCGCGCGCGGCCGAGCGCGTGCTCGAAGGCGAGGCCGGGGACGTGCTGCCGGAATTGCTGCGCGCGGGCGGCTCGCCGGGCGGTGCGCGCCCGAAGGTCGTGGTCGGCGTTGGCGGCGACGGGCGCATCATCTCCGGTGCGGCCG
>JBQTJO010000314.1:0-12317 GCA_052387015.1 Gemmatimonadota bacterium | reverse complement strand
CCGTTTCAGACTCTCTAGCTGGAGATGAATCATGCAGATCTCCGTGCTGGTGCGTCACCTCGCCTACGCCGTCGCCGTCGTCGGGCTGCTCGCTGCAGCGCCTGACCCGCTCGCCGCACAGGGGGTCACGACGTCCGCGCTGAACGGCTTTGTGACCGATGAGAATGGCAACCCGCTGGAAGGTGCACTGGTCAGGGCCGTCCACCAGCCGAGCGGCACGCAATACGGCACACTCGTGCGTGGTGGCGGCGCGTTCACGATCGCGAACATGCGAATCGGCGGGCCCTACACCGTGACCATCGAGCTGATCGGCTATCGCACCGACACGAAGGAGTCGGTCTTTCTGCAGCTTGCGCAGACCATGCGTCTCGACTTCTCGCTTTTTCCGCAGGCGGTGGAGCTGAAGGCAGTCGACGTGGTCGCGACCGCGGACGAGGTGTTCAGCGCCGACCGCACCGGCGCGGCGACCTTCCTGGATGCACGCGAAGTCACGCAGTTGCCGTCGATCAAGCGCAGCACGCGCGACCTGATTCGTCTGGACCCGCGCAACGACGGCAACTTTGCCTTTGCCGGCCGCAACTGGCTGTACAACAACGTCTCGCTCGACGGCTCCTACTTCAACAATCCGTACGGCCTCGACGATCCGGCGCCGGGCGGTCAGGCGGCGGCCGAGCCGGTGCCGTACGAGGCGGTCGAGCAGGTGCAGGTCTCGCTTGCGCCCTTCGACGTGCGTGAAGGCGGCTTCACGGGCGCGAACATCAACACGGTCACCAGGAGCGGCACGAACAATTTCAAGACTTCGGTCTACACGTTCGGGCGCAACGAGAGCCTGATCGGCAATACCGTGCGCGGCACGGATGTGATCGCAAATCCGGACCTCGGCTTCAACCAGTCCGGCTTCACGCTGAGCGGCCCGCTCAAGCACAACAAGCTGTTCTTCTTCCTGAACGGCGAGATCGAGCGGCGCGACGATCCCGCCACCAATTTCGTGGCGGATCGCGGCAGCGGCGTCAGGTTCGGCGAATCGCGCGCGAGCGCGGCGGTGCTCGACCAGATCAGTCAGCGCATGCGCGAGGCATACAACTACGAGACGGGGCCGTACGAAGGCTTCGTGCACGAGACGAACAATAACAAGCTGCTGCTTCGCCTCGACTGGAACATCAACGACAACAACAATTTCACATTCCGCTACAACATGCTGGATGCGAGCCGTGATCTGCCGCCGCAGCCATTTGTGCTGAGCTACAACACCCCGGGCCGCGGCCCGAACACGAGCAGTCTGCCCTTCAAGAACTCGGGCTATCGCATCAACAACGACCTGCATTCGTTCGCGCTCGAGCTGAACAGCCGCGGCAACAGCTTTGCGAACCGGCTGTTCGCCAGCTACAACCGATTTCGGGACTTCCGCGAGCCGTTCAGTGAGGATTTCCCCACCATCGATATCGGTGAGGGCGGCGTTCAGCTCACGACCGTCGGGCACGAGCCCTTCTCGATTCACAACATTCTCGACCAGGACGTGCTCCAGCTCACCAACAACCTGAGCCTGTTCAAGGGTCGTCACGCCTTCACGGTGGGCGCGAACTTCGAGTATTTCAGCTTCTTCAACTCATTCAACATCTTCCGGCACGGCGTGTTCTTCCTGCCGGATGAGACCACGATCGGCTCGACTTTCGATTCGGTCGAGGAGTTCATGGAGAAGACCGACCCGAACAACCCCAACCAGATCAAGTTCCGCAGCATGATCGGCACGGGCCCGTACAAGGGCGAGACGGTCGACGTCGGTCAGCTCGGTCTGTACGTGCAGGACGAATTCGCGGTCAACAAGGACTTCAACCTGACGTACGGCGTGCGCGTGGACATCCCGATGTACTTCACGGATCCGGTCGACAATCCGTTCTCGCGCGGTCTGAGCGCGTTGGACGAGAAGCGGGATCCGGAGACCGTGGACCAGAGCAGTCTGCCGGGTGCGACGCCGCTGTTTTCGCCGCGCGTCGGCTTCAACTGGGACGTGCGCGGCGACGGTTCGACGCAGCTGCGCGGCGGCACCGGCATCTTCACCGGTCGCGTGCCGTTCGTCTGGATCGGCAACGTGATCTCGAACCCGGGCGCCAACCCGAATCTCTGGAGTCCGTTCAACACCGGCGTCGAGCAGATTGCGACGTCGGATGACGCGATTCTCCAGCAGTCGTTCGATCTCAATGCCATGGATCCGGATTTCAAGTGGCCGCAGGTGTGGACGACCAACATCGCGCTCGACCGCAAGCTGCCCTGGCAGATGAGCGGCACGCTCGAGGTGATCTACGGCAAGGACCTCAATTCCGTGTTCATGCGCAATGCGGACCTGGCGCGGCAGAAGCGGCGGCTGCGCGACGGCCGGCCGTTCTACGGCGGCTTCGGCGCCAACGAGCTGAACAATGATTTCGGCGCGGGCATCTACGTCATCGACAACTCGGGTGACGGTCACAATCTCAACATCACCGGTCAGCTGCGGAAGCGTTTCGCGTTCGGCGCCGACGCCGTGGTCTCGTACAGCTTCACGGAGGCGAAGAACCGCCTGAAGTCGACGGAGATCGCGAGCGTGCTCTGGCAGAACCAGCCGGTGCAGGGTGACCCGAACCATCCCGAGCTGTCGTATTCCGAGTTTGGACACCGGCACCGTGTCACCGCGGCGGCGACCTATACCAAGACCTGGTCAGCGCGGCTGGCAACCAACTTCGGCGTGTTCTTCGAGGCGGCGGAAGGCAATCGCTTCGCGGGCGCGGGCGGCAACCGCTACTCGTTCATTTACGCGGGCGATGTCAACGGCGACGGCTACGGCGGCAACGACCTGATTTACGTGCCGCAGAGCCAGGGTGACATCCGGCTCGAGGCGTTCACGAGTGGTGGCCGCACGGTTTCGGCGCAGGAGCAGTGGGCCCAGCTCAATGCGTTCATCGAGCAGGACAACTATCTGAGCGAGCACCGCGGTGAGATCAGCGAGCGGTTCGGCGGCGTGAATCCGTGGTACAGCAACATTGATTTGCGCATTCTCCAGGACATTTCGTTCGAGACCGCCGCGCGGAAGCAGACGATCCAGATCAACCTGGATCTGCTCAATGTTGCGAATCTGATCAGCTCGGATTGGGGCGTGCGCAAGGTAGCCGATCCGGCGGCCACCTCACCGCTGCGCCTGGTGCGCTTCGGCCCGGACGGCGAGCCGGTCTTCAACTTCGTCGGGCCGCGCGCGACCTACATTGACGACCCCAGCATCTACTCGCGCTGGCAGATGCAGCTGGGCATCAAGTACATGCTGGACTGAGCTACATCCCGGAAGGATACGTCTCCGGCGGCTCGCCATCGACATGGGCGGGCATGTGGAGCGGGTGCAGCGCGTGTGATTCGTCGATGTACAGCAGCGCATCATAACGACGAGTCAGATCCGTGGGCACGTAATTGCCCGCCCGCTCCCACGCCGGATCGTACACGACGCCGATGGCGCGATGGCCGCGTGCCTTGCGCGCCTCGGCGCCGTGCAGCTCATCGGTGAGAAGCAGCTTGTCGCGCGCGCTCGCCTGCCGCATGACGTGCTCCCAGCTGCCGGACCTGGCCTGCGGCACGTGCATGCGCTCCATCTCCGCGCCCCATTCTTCGCCCGCGATCACGCTGCCGCTGTAGCATGCGAAGCCCGCGCTGTAGACCTGCTCCTCGCCCCAGCGCTCGCGTGCGAGCTGGCCGACGTTGACCATGCCGGCGCGCCGCATGTCGGTGGCGCGCGCATCGCCGATGTGGGTGTTGTGCTCCCAGACCACAGCCTTTGCGGCCGGTCCGTAATGCGTCAGCAGCCGCTCCAGCGTCTCGATCATGTGCGTGTCGCGCAAATTCCAGGAATCGGGACCGCCCATCACCATCGCGCGGTAATAACGCTCCGCATTCACGGCGACCAGCGCGTTCTGCTCCGCGTTGAAGAAGCCGTCCGCTCCATCGTCGCTGAATTCGGGGGCGCTCCTGCGCAACTCGACCAGAATGCGCAGCGTCTCCGCCTCGCACGAGGCCGGCAGCAGCGCGGTCGCGCGCGCGTAGGCCTGCACGTCCTGGTGATACGGGTCGAAGCATGCGTAGGCGCGACGGGCCCGTGCTGCGCCATCGCGATCCACGCCCTCGAGGTATTGGACTACCGCCTCCATTGACTCCCACAACGAGTAGACATCGAGGCCGTAGAAGCCGACCCGCTCGCCGGCCGGAATGCCGTCGTTGTATTCGTGGAGCCAACCGAGCAGGCCGACCACTTCCTCGTTCGCCCACATCCAGGTCGGCCAGCGCTCGAAGGCGTGTGCCACCTCGCGCGCGTTGCTGCCGGCCTCGGGCAGGTGCTTCACGTATCGATTCAGCTTGTAGCAGTCGGGCCAGTCGCCCTCGACCGCAATCAACGAGAATTCCTTTTCGCGAATCAGGCGCTCGCTGATGCGACGTCGCCACTCGTAATACTCGGACGTACCGTGCGACGCTTCGCCGAGCAGGACAATGCGGCGGTCGCCGATGCGATCCAGCAGGACGTCGAGATCGTCTGCATCCCGCAGTGGCCGTTCGAAGCGCGCAACCTGCTCGACCAGCGAAGAATTCTCCATGAGCAGCTTCAGTCGCCAGATGCATGCCCGCGCGCCCGCCAGCGTCTCAGATGACGGCGCGCTGAATCGCGAGAATGCCGCCCACTATGAGCAGCAGCGGGATGAGGCCGGCCGCGAGCAGCAGGCCGTAGGGTCGCTCGGCCTCGGGCGTTTTCCTGATGCGCCGGGCGCCCATGTGCGCTACTGCGGCGGCAGCGACCATCATGGCAATATGACCGATCAGCGCGGGGAAGAACGCCCGGGTGAGCAGTGTGATGATGCCGAGCAGCACCTGCAGGTCGATCAGGCCGGCGAATACGCGCAAGACAACCAGGGCGCCTCGATCGACGGGTCGGCGGCTCAACAGTCCGAACAGAGCGTAGAGAGTGACGATCGCGCCGGCCAGCAGCACGAGATAACGCAAGCCGGAGTGTGCCTGAAAGAAGAAGTTCACGAAGCCTCCTTGGGTTGATGCGGGGCGCGCCGATTGCGGGTAAGCTAAGGGCGGAGGTGACACTCGTGAAGATCACGGTTCACGGCGGTAATGCGCTACCCGCCGAGAGGCTGGCTGATGTCCGCACCGACTGAGGTCTACACGGTCGTCTATGACGGCGAATGCCGGGTGTGCGGCCGGATCGTGCGGGTGCTGAAACGCTGGGGCCGCGACCAGCTCGAGTTCGTGCCTGCGCAGGACGCGCGCGTGCGCGCGCGCTTTCCCTGGATACCGGAAGCCGCCTTCGCCGAAAGCCTGCAGCTGATCGGCCCGGGCGGCCGGACCTGGCAGCGCGGCGCGGCCATCGAGCAGCTGTTGGCCGTGCTGCCGCGTGGCCGGTTGATCTCGTGGATTTTCCGTATTCCGTTTGTGCGCAACCTGACCGACAGGTTATATAGATGGTTCGCACGGCATCGTCATCGGCTCGGCTGCGGAGAACACTGTCCATATCGTGCCGAAAACACGTCCCACACCTGACAAGCCGGATCGGACTCTGCTCGAGTTCGCGCCGCTCATTTACGTGGCATGGTCGGACGGCCTGCTCACGGAGGAGGAGATCGCCCGCATTCGCGCGCGCATCGCACGCACGCCGGTGAGCGCACCGGTGCAGCGCGTGCTCGACGAGTGGTTGAACCCGGAGCAGCCGCCGACACCCGGCCGCCTTTACGGTCTTCTCGAGATGATGCGGGCCGCGCGCGGCAGGAGCCGCCGCAAATTCGCCTCACTGGCGGAGCTGGGCCGCTTTCTGGCCCGCAGCGGCGGCAAGGCCGGCCGCGATGTCGCGGACACGCCGGAGCTGATCGCGCTGCGGGAAGTCGAAGCCGCGCTGGGTGTGGCGGGCGAAGCCGTCATGCGTGCGGTCATCCGGCCGGTCGCCGAGCTGGAAGCTGCGCTGCCGCGCGTGCTCGACCCCGATCGCCTGGCGCAGTTCGTCGATGCCGACCGCTACGACGTTCGCCGCTACGTTTTCAATCTGCTCCAACGCCCCGTCTTCGACCGCTCAGGCATCTCCGGCATCGGCGAGCACCGCGAGCGCGTGCTGGTCTGGTGCCGTGAGCTTGCCCGTGTGGGTGTCAGCTCGTACGGCTATCCGCGCGAGTACGAAGGCGAAGGCAACATTCCCAAGTCCATCGCGGCCTTCGAGACCCTCGCGTATCACGATCTCAGCCTGCTGGTCAAATTCGGCGTGCAGTTCGGGCTGTTCGGCGGCAGTATCCTCCAGCTCGGCACCCGCACGCATCACGACAAGTACCTGCGGGCGGCCGCCACTCTCGAGCTGCCCGGCTGCTTCGCCATGACCGAGACCGGTCACGGCTCGAACGTGCGCGACATCGAGACCGTCGCATCCTACGACATCGGCACGCGCGAGTTCGTCATCGATACACCCGGCCGCAGCGCGTGGAAGGATTACATCGGCAACGCCGCGCGCCATGCGCGCATGGCGATCGTTTTCGCGCAGCTCGAGGTGAACGGCAACGCGTGCGGCGTGCACGCGTTCCTGGTCTCGATTCGGGATGAGGCCGGCAACCTGCTGGCGGGTGTTCAGATCGAGGACTGCGGGCGCAAGATCGGCTTGAACGGCGTCGACAACGGCCGGCTCGCCTTTGCGGGGGTGCGCGTCCCGCGCGAGAACCTGCTCGACCGTTTCGGCAGCGTCGGCGAGGACGGCAGCTACAGCAGTCCGATCGAGAACCCGAGCCGGCGCTTCTTCACGATGATCGGGACGCTGGTCGCCGGGCGTACGAGCATCGCGGCGGCGTCCGTCAGCGCGACCAAGCTCGGCCTGAACATCGCCGCGCGCTACGCGCAGCGGCGCCGGCAGTTCGGTCCCGAAAACGGACCCGAGGTGCCGCTGCTGACCTATCGCTCGGTGCAGCGCCGGCTGCTTCCGCTGGTCGCGCGCACCTACGCGCTGGATTTCGCCGTTCACGACACGGTCCGGAAGTTCGCACAGCCGCATCAGGGCGATCGCGAAATCGAGCTGCGCGCGGCCGCGCTCAAAGCCGCGGCTTCGCGCCACGCCGCCGACGCGCTGCAGTACAGCCGCGAGCTGTGCGGTGGCCAGGGATATATGTGGGAGAACCGGATCGGCGAGCTGCGGGCGGACACGGACGTGTTCACGACCTTCGAGGGCGCGAACCACGTGCTGCTCCAGCTGGTCGCGCGCGGGCTGCTCACCGAGCTGCGCGAACAATTCGAGGAGATGCGGATCTGGGCGGCGGTACGCCACGTGACCGCGCGCGCGAGCAGTGCGATGGCCGAGCTGAACCCCGTGATCACGCGTAAGACGGATGAGGAGCACCTGCGCGATCCGGAGTTCCACGCGGCCTCGCTGCGTTACCGCGAGGAAAGGCTGCTGCGTTCGGCCGCCGCGCGACTGCGCCGGCTGATCGCCGAGGGGCGCGATGCGTTCGATGCGGCGAACGAGTGCCAGGAGCACCTCATGAAGCTGGGCGAGGCGTATACGGATCGAATCGCGTACGAGAGCTTTCAGGCGCGCATCGGCAAGTGCGGCGATCTCACGCTGAAGGCTGCGATGATCCGGTTGTGCGCGCTCTTTGCACTCGCGACTATCGAGGCCGACCGCGGCTGGTTCCTGGAGAGCGGCTATCTCGAGGCGGTGAAGTCCAAGGCCATCCGCACGCAGGTGATCAAGCTGGCGGACGAGTTGCACGAGCATGCAGTCGCATTGACCGGCGGGTGGGGCATTCCGATCCGTTATTTGCCCGACCTGGCACACTAACCGGACGGAGGGCGGACATGGAAGCGTTGGCTGCGTTGTGGAAGCCGATTCTGCTGGCTGCGATCGTGATGTTCATCGCCAGCGCGATCGCATGGATGCTGCTGCCTCACCACGGCAAGGAGTGGCAGAAAGTTCCGAGCCTCACGCTCTGGTTCCTCAACCTGCTCTACATCTCCGCGCTCGCCGGCTATCTCCTGTACAACGCCGTGGTGTCCGAGACCGAATACCTCGAAATCTTCCGCGTCGCCGGCACGGCGCTGCTGCTCGGTCACACCGGCGCTCTGTTCGCGCGCGCGATCTTCTGGGGCTTTAGATGGCGCAGCATCGTGATCGAATTCGTCGAAGGTGGCGTGTATTCGCTGCTGGCGGCCGGCGTGTTCGGGTGGTGGTGGCTGCGCTGACCCAGCCGAGCGACGCCCAGCGCAACGTCCAATCCGCTGAACGCGCGCGCTTCTCTCAGAAGGATCAGCATAGAGACATTATGGCCGCAGTCGCTTATCTTATCCAATCATGCCCAGCTGGCACTTCTCGAAGCCGAGAATACCCCTGCGCGCGGTGGTCCTCGCGATCGCCGCTCTGGCCGTGCCATTCATCGACACCACCTTCCGCAGCACGAGCTCCGATCCGGGCAGTCCGCTGCTCTGGCTGCTGGCGCTCGTGCCCGCATTCCTGCTCGCATACTACCGCGGCTGGCAGGGGGTCGCGACCGCGCTCGCGGCCGGCATGGCCGTCCTGTCTACCTCGGTTTGCGTGGCCCTTCTGCGCGGCACCCAATTGCGTGAGGACCTGCTGCTGCCCGTGCTGGCATGCTACATCGCCATCGCGCTCGCCGTCGGCTTCCTGTCGGAGCTGCTCCACGCCGGTCGCGCTCATGCCGAGCTGCTGGCCTTGACCGATGACCTGACCGGCCTGGCCAACCGGCGGCGCGCGCGCATGTTTCTCGAGAGCCGGCTCGCGCAGGTGCCGCCGCGCAAGCCGATCAGCGTCGTGCTGTTCGATCTCGACAATTTCAAGGCGTACAACGACGCGCACGGACATCCGGCGGGAGACGTCATGCTGTGCGCATTCGCGCAGGTGCTGTCCGAAACAGCGGGTCCCGACGATCTGGCCGCGCGCTATGGCGGCGAGGAATTCCTGGCGGTACTCTCCAGCAGTGACGAGGCGGCCGCCCTGGCGTTTGCCGAGCAAGTGCGGGCCGCGCTGCGCAACGCCCAGCACGCGACCATTACGGTATCAGCCGGGCTGGCCACCTCGAACGGCACACCGGCCTCGGTCAACGATCTCATCGTGGCCGCCGACCGCGCGCTGTATCAGGCCAAAGAGGAGGGGCGCGATCGCGTCCGTATTGCGACGTAACCGCTCGCCGCATCAGGTTGAGCTCATGAGCCCACGTACACCCGAAATCCAGCGGCTGTCGGAGCGCATGACGTTTCTGGCCAGCGCCTTTCGCAATTTCGCGAGCAAAGTGCCGGGACTGCGCGTCGATGTGGTCGGCTATATGGCGGACAGCGACACGATGATTCATCCGGTCGCGGGCTTCGAGGTCCGGCTGCAGCGCGAGAACGCCGGTGCGGGCGTGTCCCTGTACATCTCGGCGACCTATGCCGAGCTGACCAGCTGGACTGCCAAAGGCAGGGAGCTGCGGCAGGGTGGCGCGCGCCGCGAACGCTTCGACGTCGACTTCGAGGAAGAGGATTACCAGTGGGGCGACTCCTCCTTCGAGGAGCCGCAGGAGCTGGCGCACGAGCTGCTGGGCTACATGCAGTTCAATCTGGACGCGATCTCGAAGTAGTCGATTCGTCGATCTCCCGAAGCGCATTCTCAGCGATCCAACCCGCTGCGGCCGCGTGACGCGCGGCCGCCGTCGTATCCTGCGCCACGATCATGCCCGCTCCCGCAGCTTCCAACTCACGCGCGATCGCAGCCAGGAGGATCGCTTCGCGCCGCGCAGGTTCTTGCCGGCGGAATGGGCGAGCCGGGCGATGAAGTCGTCCATGCCCGAAGGGTAGTGCAGCGTGGCGCGTTCGGGTAGCTTGCGTTCATGTGTGGCCGCTTCACGCTCACCGCAGACGGCGAGGAGATCCGGACCGAATTCGGATTGCCCGACGTGCCGTTCGACTATCGTCCCCGTTACAATATCGCGCCGATGCAGGATGTGCTCGCGATCGTCCAGGCGAGTGCAGGTCCGCGGGCCGGGTGGATGCGTTGGGGACTGGTGCCGTCGTGGGCGGAGGATCCAGCGATCGGCACGCGCATGATCAACGCGCGCAGCGAGACGATCGACGAGAAGTCGGCCTTTCGGCAAGCTTTCGAGAAGCGCCGCTGCCTGATCGTCGCGGACGGCTTTTATGAATGGCGGCAGCTCGGTAATGTGAAGGTTCCACTGCGCATCCGGCTGGCTGAGGATCGGCTGTTCGGATTCGCGGGGCTGTGGGAGCGCTGGTCGCGCAGGGGTGCCGGGCCGCTCGTGACCTGCACGATTCTGACGACGACGCCCGCGCCGGGCAGCGCGTCCATTCACGATCGCATGCCGGTGATTCTGCCGGAGCGTGAGCGCTCGCGCTGGCTGGATCGCGACGTCGATCCGGATTCACTGAAGCCATTGCTGCGTCCCTATGAAGGCGACGACTTGCACGCCTATTCCGTGTCCACGCTCGTGAACCGTGTCGAGAACGATTCGCCGGATTGTGTAGTGCCGGCCGATCCGCCCGCCGCGACCGAGCAGACCACACTGTTCTAATGCGCTCACTCTGGCTCGTCTGCATCCTGATGGTCGTCCTGATGAACGACGGTAATGCGCAGCTGCGTCCCGATGTGACCGGTGTGGAGGCGGCCGTGACCGCGGACCACCCGCTGGCCGCGAGTGCGGGTGCCGATGTGTTACGGCGCGGCGGCAACGCCATGGATGCGGCCATCACGATGGCCGCGGTGCTGGCGGTCGTGCGACCGCACATGAGCGGCGTTGGTGGCGACGCATTTCTGCTCTACCGCCATGCGAAGAGCGGGCGCGTGTACGCGCTGAACGGCAGCGGCCGTGCGGGCGCGTTTGCGACACCCGATCTGTTTCGCGAGCGCGGGCTGCGCGCAGTGCCGGATACCGGCATGCTGTCGGTGACCGTGCCGGGCGCGGTGCGCGCGTGGTCGGACGCGCTGCGTCGCTTCGGCACGTACGGCCTGGCGGCGGCGCTGGAGCCGGCGAGTCGATACGCGGAGAACGGCTTCCCGGTGTCGCGCAAGCTGGCTGCGGATCTGGCCGCCGATCGCGCGCAGCTCGAGCGGGACCGCGCGCTCGCCGACGTGTTTCTGCCGGGCAACCGGCTGCCGCTCATCGGCGAGCTGCTGGTCCAGAAGGATCTCGCGCGGACGTTGCGCGTGCTGGCGACCGAAGGCGCGGACGCGCTGTATGCCGGCACGCTCGCGCGGCGCGTGGCCGCCTTTTCCGTGAGTGAAGGCGGGCTGTTCACGTGGGAGGACCTGGCCAATCACTCATCCACGTGGCAGGAGCCGATCGCGACCGACTACGGCAGCATGCGAGTTTATACGACGCCGCCCAACTCGCAGGGCATCGCCCTCCTGATGCAGCTGAACGTGGCGGAGCTGCTGGATCTGCAGAAGCTCGGGCAGAACAGCGCGCGCTACATCGATGCGCTGGTCGAGGTAAAGAAGCGCGTGTTCGCGCAACGCGACCGGCTGGTCGGCGACCCCGCCTTCTTCGAGGCGCCGCTGGAGCGGCTGCTGTCGCGCGAGCAGGCGCGTGACATCGCGCGCGATGTGGACGGCCACACCGAGTCGGAGGCCGGCGCCAAGGAGCGGAGCGGCAATGGCGACACGGTGTTCATGTGCGCCGTCGACAAGGACGGCAATGCGGTCGCGCTGATCCAGAGCCTGTATTCGTCCTTCGGCAGCGGCCGCATGGTGCCGGGCACCGGCATCGTGCTGCACAATCGCGGCGCGCTGTTCACGCTCGCTGAGACCCACATCAACGTGGTCGCGCCCAACAAGCGCCCCTATCATACCCTTGCGCCCGCGCTGGTCACACGCGGCAACGATCTGTACATGGTGCTCGGCTCGCCCGGCAGCGACGGCCAGACGCAGACGCTGCTTCAGGTGCTGAACAACATCACGCTGTTCGGGCTGACGCCGCAGGAAGCGGTGGACGCGCCGCGCTACCGCTCCTACGCGAACGGTGCGTTGCGCCTGGATTCAGGAATCGACGCGCGCGTGCGCGCGGAGCTGAATCGACGCGGTCATCGGGTCATCGTTCAGGAGGAGTCGTCCGCGGAAATGGGCGGCGCGCAGGTGATCCTGGTGCTGCCGTCGGGGGTGAGGATGGTCGGCTCGGATCACCGGAGGGAGGCCTTTGGTATCGCCTGGTAGCTTACGTCATTGAAAATCGGATTCGAACTTCGGATTCGAAAACCGGACTGGAAAACCGACGTTCTAGTCCGAAATCCTAATCCGAAGTTCTAATCCGAAGTTCTAATCCGAAGTTCTAATC
>JBQTJO010000313.1:0-3648 GCA_052387015.1 Gemmatimonadota bacterium | reverse complement strand
AACCGGTCCGCCAGCCAGCCGCCCGGATACTGGTAGACGCCATCGAGAAAATCCTCAGCGGTCCCGAACAACCCAATGGCCGTAACCGGCGCGCCGAGCGACTCCAGGTACTTCGGCAGGAATCGGCGCCAAAGGTTTTCGCCGAGACCCATGAGCAACATGGCGACCGAAACGGCGATGACGTTTGGTTCGAAACCAGGAACGTGCCGCAGCCTCGTTTGCCGAGTGTGGTTTACCTCCAATTCCGGTGAGAAGTGCGCGGCGCTCATTTCGTCGTGAAGTACTCGTACAAGTCATCGAAGAGGGCCGACGCACGTGCGATGCGGGTGTCGTCGTCGTCGTGCGCAGAACGAATGCCGGCGATCAAGCGCTCGATGCCAACTGCATCCTCTCGAGCGAACTTGCCGTCTCGCAGGTCGATGTCGTGAACGATCTCGGCAATCTGCGCGAGCGCACGGTCGTCGGGCGCCGCGCGAGCGGCGAGCACCTCGAACGTGCAGAGGTCCCCCTCGTGCGTGAATTCGGCCTCGAACATGTCGAACCGGATCTCGCCCTTCTCCGGTGAGTAGCCATCCGGTTCGACCAACCGGAAGCGTGCTTCGGGATCGATGAATCGGCGGATCAGCCACGCGCTCGCCATCCGGTCCACGTACACGCCGCGCCGCGTCACCCACACTCGGCCGCGCAGCGCCTCCAGCGAAGGCAGTTCGTTGTGCGACGGTGCTTCAGCGGCGCGCGCGATTGTGGTCGCGGCGGCGGCGAGGCCCAGCTCAGCGGCGGCGCGTCCGGAGGCATCGAAAAAATCGAGATCGGTCACTTGCGCGAGGCGGCGCCGCAGCCGGGCGAGACGCGCACGCGCGGCTTCGGCCAGCGACGATTCTTCAGCGGGCGACGCTGTAGCGGTACGCGCGATCTCCTCGGCGTCGCGGGCGATCCCCGCGTACTCCGCGTCGCGCGCGGCGCGGAAAAGATCTTTGGCTTGCTTATCTGAGAGCCCGCCCAGCAGCCGCGCTTCGCAGAGGACGGCCTCGCCTCCGCTCCCTTCGATCTCGCGCAGCACCCACTCGAAATCCTCCCGCGCCCGGTCGCTCGAAGGCAGCGCGTAGACCGTGCTCTTGATCGCAACGGCCCCGAGCCGGCGCAGTCTGCGCCGGATCTTCACGCGCAGGTAACCCGGCGTGGGCGGGATTTGGTGGACGAGCAGAAGCCAGGAAGCTGCTTTGGCGTTCATTCCGAGTCTTCTGAGTGATCCAGCTGGATCATTTCAGGTCCGGATCAATATACCTGCTGGATCATCCGCGCAAGGTCACCATGTCCGGGATCAGGGCACAGCCGGAAGCGAGATTGCCCCCGGATGCAGCTTCACACGTTCCGGCCAGGAAACATTCCCAGGGGAAACGGCCGACCGAAGGCGGCCCTCAAATCGCGCGAACGGCCCGTTTTTCGGCTTTTGCATGTCGGACCAGTTCCGGTTAAGTTGTTGTAATGACGGCGTTTTCTCGGAAACCGCCCATGGCCCAGCCAGGATGGGGTTCAGGGGTCGCGGGTTCAAATCCCGCCGTCCTGACTTGATCGACCGCTCGCAATACCCTACCTCGAAGCACAAGCTCGGTGACAAAATCACCGATGATTACGTGCGCCAGCTTTCACCGTCTGAACGGATCGCCCTGGTCTGGGAGCTGACGCTTCAGGCTTGGGCCTTCAAGGAGCCCGTCGAACGTGCATCGCGACTTCAGCGAGATGTTGTCCGCGTTGTCCGACGCGGGAGCTGGGTTTCTTATTGTTGGCGCGCACGCGCTCGGCGCGCACGGTCACCCACGTGCTACTCGCGACCTCGACATCTGGGGAAACGCGACACCGCAGAATGCGCGGCGAGTGTGGCGGGCTCTGGCTGATTACGGTGCGCCCCTGCACGACCTTACGGAGCAGGAGTTGGCGACGCCCGGCATCAGCTTTCAGATCGGCGTGGCTCCATTCCGTATCGATATAATGACGGACATATCGGGCGTGGCCTTCGCCGAGGCCTGGCCCGACCGAATCACCGTCGAGCTCGGAGGGCGGCGCGTTCCGGTGATTGGCCGCGCGCAGTTTATCGCCACTATTATAAGCGCGCCGCAGGCCGTCCACGTGACCTCGCCGACATTGCGGAACTGGAAGGCCGTTGAAGATCACTCCCATACGGCTACCGTTACACGAATTTGACGACGTGCCGAATCACCTGCGTCAGCGCTTTCCTCATTATCCCATCCCGGTTGCGCATCTCGGCCGGCTGGCGACGTGCCAATCGGTGCGCGGACAGCGGCTGGGTGAGGCGCTACTATTCGATGCCTTGCAACGCACGATACGCGTGGCCGATGAGATGGGCATTGTCGCAATGGAAGTGTGGGCGAAAACCGAGCGAGCGCGAGCATTTTACGCGCGCTACGGTTTCGCGTCTCTGATTGACGATCGGCGCCGTCTTTACCTGCCGCTCGCGAGCGCTCGTCAGGCCATGGCAGGCTAAGACAGCAATATTGGCGGGGAGCGATCGTGCGGTAGGTGGAAGGAATGCTCGCCGACCGTATGTCGCATACGACGTCGCAACCGGATAGCAGCGCGATCCCGACCGTTCGGGTAGCCTGACCGAGTCGAACTCTCGCACCGAGGAAGGTCGCCTGGCTCTCAGATACTCAAGGCTGCCTGTGCCCTGACGATTATTTTTGCACAAGAAGGTTGCAAATTACGTTCGGTGAGTCGGATGGTGCGCCGGTCCGGAGGGTTGTGTTTGTACGCTGGTGGCGAAGCGAAAACTGTCGCCGATACCCATCGATTTCATTGTGCAGATGAACGGGAAAGTACGCGGGCGCATGCCGATGCCTCGGCATCGGCGAAGCAAACGCACGTGCTGCCACCTTGGCGGATGAAAATGTGCGGAGATTTGTGAAGGGTGCACAGGTTCGAAAGGTGGTTTTTGTACCGGACAGACTCATCAATCTCGTAGTTGGCTGAGACTCTTCCACACAGGAGGCACACATGCAGCGGAGATGGTGGTTCCTCGTTGCGCCACTGGTGCTGGTGGCCGGAGTCGTTGTGATGCGCGTTACTGATGTTCCTGCTCAGCCTGGTGAACGCCGTGTCGGAGTTGCGAGCCGCACACCAGTTCCCGCCGCTCCATTCGATGCGGTCATCGAGCGCAACTCGCAACAAATGATCGAAGACGGGCGCAGAATCTTCCGCTTCGATACGTTTGGCGACGAGGCGTATTGGACCGATGTGCTCGGATTGCACCGCGCGATCGCCGGTGAAATGAACGGTGGCGTTGGTGCCGGTGTCAGTCCGAAGCTCGCCTTGCAGTTGGGCCTAAAGGTTGACATGGCCGCGCTGCCGGCCGATCTCGTCGAGCAGATCAAAGCCGGCAAAGTCAATTTGGATGATCCGGCGACAACCCTCGCGCTGCTGCGGCTGAATTCTGTGGTTGGCGTAGTGGGCACGTTCGATGCCAACGGACGTCTGCGCTCGGTCGGACTGACCTGCGCGGTGTGTCATTCCACAGTAGATGATGCCTTTGCGCCTGGTATTGGTCACCGGCTGGATGGCTTCGGCAATCGTGACTTGAACGCAGGCGCCATCATCGCCGCGACACCGAATGTTGCCGCGCTGGCAACTTTG
>JBQTJO010000312.1:0-6917 GCA_052387015.1 Gemmatimonadota bacterium | reverse complement strand
GTGTACGTCACGCATGACCAGGTGGAAGCGATGACGCTGGGTGATCGGATCGTCGTGCTGGCGGACGGCCGCATCCAGCAAGTTGGCCCTCCTATCGAGCTCTATCGCGCACCTGCGAACCGCTTCGTGGCGGGTTTCATCGGAACGCCGCCAATGAACTTTCTGGACGGCAGCATCCGGGAGGAGGACGGCCGAATGTTCTTCGCCGCCGAAGAAATTCGCGTCGAGCTGGGCCGCGAGCGCGCAACGGCTGCGGACGTGGGCGGAGGCCAGGTGACGCTCGGCGTCCGCCCGGAGGACGTTGCGGTGCATGTTTCGGCCGAAGCCGTTGCCGGTGATGCGAGCACCGGACTTGTTGTGCTGGTCGAGCGGCTGGGGGGCACGAGTCACGTCCACATCGAGGTGGGTTCTCACCGCCTGCTGGCCCTGGTGCCGGGCGAGTCGCTGCCCGATGTGGGCGCGAGAGTGTCACTGCGCCTCCGAGTAGATCGGGTGCACGTGTTTGGCGCGGATGGGAGAGTGCTTCACCCCCAGGCCGGCAGCGCGCAGCTGGATTGAACCTGATCCCGGGCACTGCATCCGCGGCCGCCATTCGACGCACGTGTACATGCGCCCGTGCGACTTGATATCGGGGCGAGCGGACCGGTTGAGGTTGCGCTATCCATTGTGGGCGAGATACGTGCTGTAATCAGCGGACGGCGCGGCGGGATGTTGCGTGACCGAGCCGGCACGATTCACGGGACTCCCGCAGAGCGGCCAGCTTCTTACAACCACGCCGACATCGCATTGGTTGCTCGGTGAGTAAGGTCGGCGCAGTTATCCTGGCTGCGGGTTCGTCATCGCGGAGCCGTTCCGAAACCCACTTCGTGCCATTTCCAGGCGGCGACATTGATGAGGATACGGTCGCCGATATTCTTCCCTTAATTCGCTGACACCCGCGATCCCTTCGATCAAGCAATCCTCGCAGAGACGCAGAGACGCTCGCGCGCAACAGCGACTAGATTCCGTTTGCAATGCGAACAATGGCGTCCTTCATGTAGGGGGCGCCGACATTCAGCAGCAGGCCTAATTGAAATCGACAATTCGCAAATAGGTATGCATCTGCTTCCGATGCGCGATAGAAGTCGAGTGGAAGGATTTGACCTCGACCAGAATCATGTTCTCGACGGCCAGATCGAGCCGGCAGATGTTACGGAAGGTCTCATGCAGCCCCGGCCCAACCGCCTGAATGCAGTTTGAACGCCGCATCGACAATTACGCGCTAATTGTATTGAGGACAAGTGCCATGTGCTACTTAGCCATGGGCGGCGCTGCATCCGCCTTTGCTGAATTGAGTGAGCTCTTCCCCGAAGTTGAATCCCCCGCGTTTTCGGAAGGCGGCTCCAGTTCAGACGGCACCTTAACATACCGATTCAAGAATCGCGTAAATAGTACGTCCGGCAAATGCAAGAGCTTCACGAGCGGGAACAGCACATGGTTTCCCGCTTTCTCGCCGAACAGTGCATACGCGGTACACGTTGGAACTATCAGCAGGAACCCGAGGATAGGAGCAACGATCCCGAATTCGAAACCGAACTCCGCCGGAAAGAGCGCAACGCGCCGCGAAGCCAGGGTCACGCGTCGTCGTTCAAGTCACCGGCCCCATAACGAAAATTGTGTTGTCTGCGGGATCCTGCACGCCGAAGGTGCGGGCGCCCCAGTATTCGTTCATCGGCGGGCGCTCGACTGGGACTTTGTCTTTCCATGATTGCCTCGCCTTCCATGATCTTGGAGCTCAGCTGCGCGGGATCCGCGCGAGCAGCTTCTGAAAACGCGGATCCGTGCGCAGCGGATCGTAGCTGGGGTCGACGTCGATCCAGCCAATCATCCAGTCGCCCTGCCGCAGGTTATACGCGCGCTCCAGCCAGTACATCGCGCGATCGTTGTCGCCGAGGTTGGCATGGATCATTGCGAGCTGCACGAACGGCACGCGCTCGCCGCGCGCCTCGCGTGCTTCCAGATCGGTCAGCATGCGCCGCGCTTCCTCTGTGCGGCCCATGCGCGCGTACGTGATCGCAAGGCCGTGCAGCGGCCGGTTGCCGATGCGCGCCGCTACCTTCCGGTATTCTGCGACCGCCTTGTCGTACTCACCCTTCTCGCGATACGCGATCGCGAGTGGCAGGTCCCAGTAGAACTGATCGGGATCGAGGCGCGCGGTGACCGCGTGCTGGCGGATCGCGGCGTCGTAATCACGCATCTGTGTGTAGCGAAACTCGAGTGCGTAACTAAGCGTCGCGGAGTACGGTTCCAGCCGCACCGCTTCCTGCGCCATGCGCAACGCCCCCTCGCGATCGCCGCGCACGATCAGCAGCCACGCGTAGTAGTCGCGCACATTGCCGGCGTTCGGGTCCAGCTCGAGCGCGCGCAGGAACGCACGCTCGGCGCCCGCGATGTCCCAGTCGACCCACAGGCGAATCGCGCCGAGCACCGCGTGCGGCGTCGCCAGCCGCTCATCCAGCTCGAGCGCCGTTGCCGCCGACGTGCGCGCCTTCACCATCTGCTCGATCGGCTTGAACGGCGTCGACCACAGGTGCGCTTCGGCGAGGCCCGCGTGCGCCGCCGCGTAGTTGGGATCGAGCGCAACCGCCTGCTCGAAGTATGGAATGCTCTGCTGAATCGAATTCTCGGACGCCTTGCCGCGCAGCAGGAACTGCCCGCGCAGATACAGCTCATGCGCCTCGGGGTTGCTGGTGCGAGAGGCTGCGTTACTCGACGTCGGCACCAGCCGGATGCGCAGCGCGTCCGCAATCGCGCGGCTGATCTCGTCCTCGACCGCGAAGATGTCTTTCAGCTCGCGATCGAAGCTCTCGCTCCAGAGGTGGCGGTCGGTGCGCGCGTCCAGCAGCTGCGCCGTGATGCGCACGCGCTCGCCTGCGCGCTGCACGCTGCCTTCCAGGATGTGCGCGACGCGCAGCTGCCGCGCGATCTCCTGCATCGGCAGCTCTTTGCCCTTGAACGCGAACGACGACGAGCGCGCCCGCACCTGCAGCTCCGGTATGCGCGCGAGTGTGGACAGGATCTCTTCGGTGATGCCGTCGCTGAAGTATTCGTGGCCGGGATCGGCGCTGCGGTTGACGAAGGGCAGCACCGCGATCGTGCCCGCTTCGGCTACGACCTCTTTGGTCGGGGTTGCTGAATTGGACGGTTTGCTGACGAACGCGGCGCTGAAGGCCGCCGCGACCAGGATGCCCGCAATCAGCGCGATCTCGAGCGCGGATGCTTTCTGCCTTCCCTGCTCTCCGTGGTACCAGGCGAGGACCAGCGTCGCAACGAAGCCGGCCGCGAACACGACGGTCGCGACGCGTGCAACCGCAGTGGGCCAGTCGAAGCTACCGACCAGGAAGTCGATGAGCTGGAGCAGCGCCCATGCCCCCGCCGCGTAGGCAACGGACCATTGCACGAGTTTGCGCTGGCGTAGCTGCTCGAACGTTATCGGCAAAGGAATCTTCTCTGGGGGTTCGCTGGAGTGTTGCGAGCAAGATACATCCGGGCTGCACAGCAGCGTAAGGATCAGTTCTGGAAGAGACTCGCGATCTCCATGGTCATTGCCGGAACCGCGGGCTCCGGCTGCCAAACGACCGTTTCGGTTTCGACGCGCGGTTCGGTAGCACCCCGCTCGAAGTCCCAGATGAAAAGAGCGCGCCGGTCGATGTCCAGTACCCAATACTCCGGCACGCCGAAGTCCGCATAGCGCGCCGGCTTTGTAACCTTGTCATTGCGAACCGAGCCCGGCGAGAGAACCTCCACGATCAGCCCCGGACGACCTTCGTTGCCACGGTCGGTGAGCAAGTGCTCTTGCGATTTCGGTACGAACTGCATGTCCGGACGCAGGAATTGCCCGGACACGAATAGCAGCTCGAGATCCCACATCATCTCGCCGAGGTCGTACTGCTGCACATACGAGCGGAGGCGGAAGAACAGCTCAGTGGCATAGCGCTGATGCCGCGTGCCTGGCGACGGCGTCACCAGCAGTTCTCCATCGAGCACCTCGTAGCGATTGCCGTCGTCGGGCAGGCGCGCGTATTCCGCGTACGTCCAGTGCGTGCTCGCGCCGCTCATACGGGCCTCCATGGTGCGATGGTAGGATGGTGACCGGGGCGCATCCATGCAGGAATGCGCCTCACACGTCGCAAATCGCGACCGCCTCGCGCAGCGAAGTCAGCGCATCGCGCGTCGGCACGAACTCGTGCGCGACATAGCCGGTGAAGCCCGCAGCCGCGATGGCTGTGGCGACGGTGCGGTAATTCAACTCCTGCGTGTCGTCCAGCTCGTGCCGTCCGGGTACGCCGCCGGTATGGAAGTGGGCGATCTCCGGCAGGTGCGCGCGGACGGTGCGGATGACGTCGCCTTCCATGATCTGCATGTGATAAATGTCATAGAGCAGCTTCACGCGCGGCGAACCCACGCCGCGGATTACCGCCGCGCCGAAGGCGGTATGGTCGCCCTGATAGTCCGGATGGTCGACCTTGCTGTTCAACAGCTCGACACAGACGGTCACATTGTGCTGCTCGGCGAGCGGCGCGATCTGCGCCAGTCCCGCGACGCAGTGGTCGATTCCCTCGGCGTCGCTGCGGCCGCTCCGATTGCCGAACATCGCGATGACATTCGGCACGCCCTCGCGCGCCGCGCGCGGAATGGTTGCTTCCAGCTCGCGCAACAGCATGGCGTGATGGGCAGGATCGTTGAAGCCGGTCGCAATGAAGTCACGGCGCGCCGTCGGATAACCCATCGAGCAGACCAGGCCGCAGTCACGCACGACCTGCCATTCTTCCGGCTGCAGCAGATCGATTGCGACGATGCCCATCTCGCGCGCCGCGCGGCAGAACTCGGGCAGCGGGATCGCGCGATACGGCCAGCGCGAGACGGATTGCCTGAGCCGTCCAGCGGTGCGTTCGGAGCTTATGGCACGACCCGGCATGCCGAGCGCCACGATCCCACCCGCAATTAGCAGCTCACGCCGACTCAGCACCATGCTCCCATACTCCCATACTCCCATACTCCCATACTCCCATACTCACGCGTGCGCCGCCCAGCTCTTCTCGCCCGGCTGGTACGGCACACACGGATCGAAGCGGCCCGGCGTTTCGGCATAGCGCTGCGCCTGCGTGCAGCCGATCTCGGATGTGAAATACCCGAGCAGCGCCAGCTCCTTCATCATGCGGAAGTAGTGCGTCGGGCTGTCGGCCGTGATGGCGGCGGCCTCCGGTCCGGCGGCTTTTACGAGCGCGTCGGCCGGCAACATCACTCCGCCACCCGCTGCCGCCAGATCGCGCACGCGCCGCAGCGCATCGCGCGTGTCCATGTAGACTTTCTGCTCGGCATCCAGCTGTGCCAGCAGCGTAAGCCGTTGCTGTGGCGCGGCGCTCATGAAGTCGACGCCGTGCAACTCGCGACAACGCTCATCCAACGCCCGCATGCCGTCGCGGAAAATGCTTCGTTCGACCGGGTCGTAGCTATCCGTGACCATGAGCGCTATGAACGCTCCGGTCTGCGCCGCCCTGGCGCCCGGCGTCGTCGTTTCGGGCAGAATCGTGTCGGCAATTTCATCCAGAAAAGCGACGTCGTCGCTCGCGAACTCGCCAATGCCTGCGCCGGCTGCGAGGTGTGGACGCGGTCGCGCGGCAGCCTCGAGCAGGTCCGTCCCGCCGACCAGCGCCGCGCCGCCCAGCATCATCACGACGCGCTCGATCGCTTCGCGCCGATTGAGGATCTCGAGTTCACTCATGCGCGGCTCCTATAAATTGCGGCGCTTCAGCTCGTTCACCGCGTGATCCGCGGCGCGTGCCGTCAGCGCCATATACGTGAGAGATGGGTTCTGGCATGCGGAAGATGTCATGCACGAGCCGTCCGTCACGAAAACGTTCGGCGCATCCCAGACCTGATTCCACTGGTTGAGCACGGACGTCTTTGGATCGCGTCCCATGCGTGCCGTGCCCATCTCGTGAATCCCCATGCCGGGGTAGTACTCGCGATTGAACGGCTTCACATCCTTCACGCCGCACGCCTCGAGCATCTCGGCCATGTCGTTGATCATGTCGACGCGCATGAGCCGCTCGTTGTCACCAATCGCGCAGTCGATCTTGTGCACGGGCAGTCCCCATTTGTCTTTGCGCGTGTGATCGATCGAGACCCGGTTCGCGTGGCTGGGCAGCATCTCGCCGAACGCCGTGGCGCCGATCTCCCACGGTCCCGGCTGTGACATCTCGTCCTTGAAATCACCACCGACACCGAGTTCTGCGACGGCGCGCGTCCACCCCTCGCGCGAGGCAGCACCCTGGTAGCCGAAGCCGCGCAGGTAGGATCGCTTGTCGCCGAACAGATTGCGATAGCGCGGAATGTAGAAGCCGGTGGGACGCCGGCCGTAGTAGTACTTGCCGTCGAGCCCCTCGAGCGTGCCCTCGGCGCCGCACCGGAAATGATGGTCCATGAGATTGTGGCCGAGCACCCCCGAGCTGCTGCCGAGACCGTCGGGCCACACATCGGTCGCCGAGCGCATCAGCAGCCACGTCGAATTGAGCGTGGACGCGCACAGGAAAATGATGGGCGCGGTGTAATCGATCGTCTCGAGCGTCACCGCGTCGATGACGCGCACGCCGGTCGCGCGCTTGCGATCCTTGTCGTACAGCACTTCGCTCGCGATCGCGAACGGCCGCAGCGTCAGCCGCCCGGTCGCCATGGCGGCCGGCAGCGTGGAGGACTGCGTCGAGAAATAGGCGCCGTACGGGCAGCCGAGCCAGCACGCGCTGCGATACTGGCACGGAACCCGGCCCGGCAGCGGTTGCGTCAGATTGGCGGTCCGGCCGGGAATGATGCGTCGCTTGCCACCAAACGCCTTTTGCAGACGCTGCGCAACCAGCTCCTCACCGCAGTTGAGCGGC
>JBQTJO010000311.1:0-3403 GCA_052387015.1 Gemmatimonadota bacterium | reverse complement strand
GATGACCATGCCTTTGCGCCGCCTGGAACATCTCCCAAGGTAACCGTCACGGCATTTGCTCTTCCCGTGAAAACCTATGACGACGTGCTTGCGGAGGTGGCAGATCAATATCACGAGTTTGGGGGTTTCTATCAAAATAGCGATCAAACCTTTACGTTTGTGCTCACTGACGAAACGCGCGCCCCAGAAATCAGAACGGAAATTGCCCGGCGTCTAGATAACGACCGAATCCTTTCATCGCCTTACCGAGTGGCTCGGGCAGCCTACAATTATCGACAGCTACAAGATTGGAGAATCGGAGTAAACGGTGCCGTAACACTCGTTCACACCACGTCGCTTGACATTGATGAGACGCGTAATGTAATAGTAGTCGGAGTTTCGAATCCGGCTGACGCGGTATTGGTGAAATCGCAACTGTCATTCATACCGGCTGACGCACTTGTCGTCGTGCAACGTGATCCCTTTATAACCGGCGCAACACTCAGCGATGCTGTGAGAGGCACCATAGGTGGACTTAAGATCTCAGCGCCAGCCGGGAACTGCACGATGGGTTTTAACGCTACATATCAGGGCAGGCGCAGCTTCGGAACAAACGATCACTGCACGAGTAGCTGGGGTGGTGGCGTGGGTAGTACGTTCGGACAGCCGTCAAGTTCATTCTTTGTGGGAACTGAATACGCGAGTCGCACATGGTACAACAACAGCACGAATCCGGCATGTCCCGCCGGTGAGCTGTGCCGGTACGAAGATCTCACCGTCGCAGAATACGATTCCAACGTCGGAAGTGTTCAAGGAAGCATAGCTCACACGACGCGCCGAGCGTCCGCCACCGCTTCTGACACTATCTCAAGCCAAGTATTCATGACCGTTAACGGCGAACTGCTTTGGCCGCTCCTGAATGACGTCGTCGATAAGGTCGGGTACAAGACGGGCTGGACATTTGGCCTAGTTAGTGAAACGTGCGTGGATAAGGTGGTATTTGACGCGTTCCATGGTGCGACGAGACGGTTCCTCTGTACTTATGTCGCAAATGGCGGCTGGGATCACGGCGACAGTGGTTCCGCAGTCTTTTTCTGGGATGGTGGCACGAACGCGAAGATCACCGGGCAATTACTAGGCGGGAATCCGAATCTCCAGCAGTTCTTTTTCTCTTCGTGGAATAACATTCAATCGCAATTTGGTGAGATCGAGACGTGTTATGTCGGGTTCGTTTGTTAGGCGAAGCTGCACAAAATCCAGGAGGACTCGTGAAACTAAAGATATTCGTGGCCGCCTTCACTCTCACATACGCGGCAGGTTGTACTGAGTTGTCAGAGCCCAATGGAGACACATCTCTAAGACTCAGTGCTGACGCGTCTTCGAATGGTAGCTCCCGATTAATTGCACGGCTTGTGGTTCAGAACAATGGCGCTTCAGCCGAGTTCGTCACGTTTGGAAGCTGCCCGTTTGATCCGGTTGCTGTCCGCATTTATGCGCAGCCAACCCACGCCGGTCTTCCGGTTTGGGAGAATACACGCGCTTTCACCGGCGGCTGCACTGGAGCGGAGCAGGTTCGTGAAGTGCCGGCGCATTCGGAAGTCACATTTCGCTATGAGATTGAGACTGTAAAGATATTGGGAGATTCCCTGCGGCCCGAAACATATCACGTCACCGTGGCCCCGCGATTTACCACTCCTGAACTGCGGTGGCCGGAAATTCCCGCGGGTGCGGTAAACCTCAGGTAGGCAGTAATTGTTTCACAGGTCCAGTAAGACTCGAAGGGCTGCAAGTCCGACTCGCAGCCGTTCGTGAAACGTTGTGGAATTTGCGTGAAAATCCTCGATCACCCTCTTGCCATTGAATCCAGAAACTCCTTGTTCGACTTCGTGCGCTTCATGCGATCGAGCAGGAACTCCAACGCTTCCGCGGCCGGCATGTCGGCCAGGAAGTTACGCAACAGATAGACCCGATTGAGCTCGGTCTCATCGAGCAGCAGGTCTTCCTTGCGCGTGCCGGAGCGGTTGATATCGATGGCGGGGAAGACGCGCTTGTCGGCAATGTGGCGGTCCAGCACCACTTCCGCGTTGCCGGTGCCCTTGAACTCTTCGAAAATGACCTCGTCCATGCGCGAGCCGGTCTCGATCAGCGCAGTCGCGATAATGGTGAGCGAGCCGCCCTTGTCGATGTTGCGTGCCGCGCCGAAGAAGCGCTTCGGCTTGTGCAGCGCATGTGCGTCGACGCCGCCGGACAGGATCTTGCCCGAGTGCGGCACCGTCACGTTGTAGGCGCGTGCCAGACGCGTGATCGAGTCGAGCAGAATCACGACGTCGCGGCCGTGCTCGACCAGCCGCTTGGCCTTCTCGATCACCATCTCCGCGACCTGTGTGTGACGATCGGCGGGCTCGTCGAAGGTGGACGATATGACCTCGGCGCGAACATGCTCTTCCATGTCCGTGACCTCTTCCGGACGCTCATCGATGAGCAGCACGATCAGATGCACTTCCGGATGATTCTCGATGATCGCGTTGGCGATCTTCTGCATGATCATCGTCTTACCGGCTTTCGGCGGCGAGACGATCAGGCCGCGCTGGCCTTTGCCGAGCGGCGTCATCAGATCCATGAGCCGCATCGACAGATCGCCGCTCTCGCCTTCCAGCGTCAGGCGGTCTTCCGGATAGCGCGGCCGCAGGTTGTCGAATGCGATGCGGTGCTTCGCACGCTCGGGATCATCGCCGTTCACCTGCTCGACCTTCAGCAACGCGAGGTAGCGCTCGCCCTCTTTGGGCGGACGAACCTGGCCCATGACGGTGTCGCCGGTGCGGAGATCGAAGCGCTTGATCTGCGACGGACTGACGTAAATGTCGTCGGGGCCGTACAGGTAGTTCCAATCCTGCGAGCGCAGGAAGCCATACCCTTCCGGGAGAATCTCCAGCACGCCTTCGCCCCGCAGGACGACGTCACTATCCAGCAGGTTTTGCTCTATACGAAAAATGAGGTCCTGCTTACGCAGGCCCGAATAGTTAGAGATGTTCAACTCCTCCGCCATTTCATGCAGCTCGGCGATGGACTTGCTCTTCAACTCGGCGATGTCCACGTATCACTCCGTGTGTCTTGAACGAATTGCATCCAGGGATGAGTAAATCAAAAGCAGACCGGGTGTGGTCGGCGCGACGCTCGCGCCTCCGAATGCGGGAGGTTTCATTTGTCGCGGATTAACGCGCACAGATTAGCACCCCGGTATGCACCGGTCAAGAGCCTCTTTCCGACCTTTTTTTGTCACGGTAAAACGCCGGAGCCGCGGTGGCGGCAACGGGCCCGCCGCCGCGTTGTCGGAAAGCTGCAAGTATCATACTCTTACCCGACCGGCGCTACGGGACTGCGCTACAGAGAGGCGCTACGGAGAGGCGCTACGGAGGGGCGCATT
>JBQTJO010000310.1:0-7191 GCA_052387015.1 Gemmatimonadota bacterium | reverse complement strand
CGGGTGCTCGAGATCGATCCGAGCAATGCTGACGCGCGCGCCTTTGTAACTGCTGCGGGCGCGGGCGCGGGGGCCGGCAACCACCCGGGGGCGGCTGGGGGGACGCGGGCCGCGGGGCCCGGCTGGGGCGGATCCTGGTCGAGCAGGGCCGTCAGCCGGAGGCGCTGGTGACGTATGAGCGGGTGCTCGAGATCGATCCGAGCAATGCTGACGCGCCCGCAGCAGTTCCAGTGCCCGCGACCGCGCTTTTCTCAGAAGACGCCTTCGCAATGATTCCTTCAGATGATGAGCCGGCACAGGACACGACCGGCATCGCACGCGCGCAGGAGATCATCACGCAGGCGGGTCATCTCGATTCGATGGTGGTCGGCCTGGCCGATCTGCTGGTCGGACTGCTGGAGTATCGCGATCCGTTCTTCCGCGGCGGCACGAGTCAGACGCGGCTGTTGGCGACCGCGATTGCCAAAGAGCTGGGCATGAAGGAAGAGGAAGTGCAAGCCATCGCGCTCGGCACGGTGCTGCGCGATCTCGGACAGGTGCCGTTGAAAGGACTGATCTCGAAGCCGGGCAGCGAGCTGGGCGAGGAAGGACGTCGTCGGGTCGAGAGTCACGTCGATACCGCGCTCGAGCTGCTGGCTTCCGTCAGCCTGCCGCCGACTGTGCGCGATGTCATTCGTCATCATCACGAGCGCTGGGATGGCGGCGGCTATCCGGACGGTCTGGTCGGTGAAGCGATTCCGCTGGCTGCGCGCATTGTCGCGGTGGCGGATTCCTTTGCCGCAATGATTTCGGCGCGGCCGCATCGCCTGCCGCGCCGCGTGCCGGCCGCGCTCGAGGACATCAAAGCGGGCGCCGGCAGGCAGTACGACCCGAACGTCGTGAACGTGCTGCAGCGCGTATTGCAAGGTTCCGACTGGCGCGGGCTGCGCTTCGGCCTGCGTCATCACGTGCTGATCGTCGATCCGGACGACTCGCGCGCGATGGTGCTCGCGACCAAGCTGTGCTCGCACGGCTATCTGGCCGAGGCTGCATTCGACGTCGACACGGCGCGCGACCGCTTCAAGCGCAGCAAGCTCGCCGCGATCATCATCTCCGCGGATCTGGCGGAAGATGAGATCAAGACGCTGGTTCACGAGGTTCGCGAGACGGTGCGCGTCGCGCTGTTGCCGGTGGTCGTGAGCGATGCCGGCGTCAGCAGCCGGGTCTCATTGCTGGAAGGTGGCGTGGATGTGTGTCTGAGTCGCGGCGCCAGCTTCGAGGAGCTGAAGGCGACGGTCGAGGCGTTCCTGCGGCGCGAAGGCAAGGCCGCGCCCATCACGGCCAGGCAGGGCGACGCCGCACCGTGGTCGGGGCTGCAGGGCGACATAGAGGATTTCCCGCTCGGCTGGCTGCTGCAAGTGCTGAATTACGACTCGCGCACGGCCGCGGTCTTCCTGAGCGGCGATGGCGACGACGGCGTGATCTACGTGCAGGGCGGCAATCCGCGCCACGCGCAGACCAGGACAGGCACGGGCGAGGATGCGTTCCGGGCGATGCTCAAGTGGGAGAAAGGTAGCTTTACAGTGGATCCGGATGCGAAGACGGAAGAGCAGACGATCAAGGTGCCGCTCATGAACCTGTTGCTGTCACAGGCCGTGCAGGATGATCATGCGGCGTTCTTCGGATCAGTCCAGGCGTAGTTTGCGATCAGAGCGATGGGAGCGATGGGAGCGATGGGAGCGATGGAGGAACCGATAGAGCGCACTGATCGCCCGCTCTTATCGCTCCTATCACTTTCATCCCTCTAATCGCAATTCGAATCGCGGTATCTCGGCTTTGAAGGCACTTCCGTCCGGCCGGCGAAACTCGTAGAAGCCCTGCATATGCCCTGACGGCGCGCGCAGGATGCAAAACGACTCGTATTCGTGCACGTCGCCGGGAGCGAGCACCGGCTGCTCGCCGATCACTCCCTCGCCCTCCACCTCGCTGTCGCCCTCGGCATCATCGTGAATGTACCAGTGCCGCCACAGCAGCTGCGCAGTCTGATCGCCGATGTTCTCGATACGGATGTGATAGACGAAAACGTAGCGGGGCTCCTCGGCGTCGGAATGCTGGGGAGCGTAGCTGGGCGAAACGCTGATGCGGATGCCGTCAGTAAGGCGGTAGTAGAAGTTCTGCAATCGCTCTCATCGCTCTCATCGCTCCCATCGCTCTTATCGCTCTCATCTCCTTCATCGCTCTATTTGAGCAGGCCGCGCACCTTTTCTGCCAGCTCGTCGCCGGCGAACGGCTTGCTGAGAAATGCGACGCGGCGTTCGCCGATGCCGTGGCGCACGACCTCGTCCTCGGTGTAGCCGGAAATGAAGAGCACGCGCAGCTCGGGCGATACCTGCTTCAGATGCTGCGCGAGCTCGCGCCCGCCCATGCCCGGCATCATGACGTCCGTGATGACGAGATCGATGTGGCCGCTGTAGCGGCCGACCACCTCGAGCGCTTCGAGGCCATCGCGCGCGGTGAGCACGTGATAACCACGCCTCTGTAGAATGCGCTGGACCAGGCTGCGCACGGCGCTCTCGTCCTCCACCACCAGGATGGTCGCGGAGACGTTCTCCACGGGAGCGGCGATGCTGGGCAGCGCGGGCCGGTCTTCCTTTTCCAGCGCGGCCGGCAGATAGATGCGAAACGCCGCTCCATGCGAGGGCTCGCTCTCGGCCCAGATGTAGCCGTCGCTCTGCTTCACGATGCCATACACCGTGCTCAGCCCCAGCCCGGTCCCCTTACCCGGCTCCTTGGTCGTGAAGAACGGCTCGAAGGCGCGCGCGAGCGTCTCGCGCGCCATACCGAAACCGGTGTCGCGCACCGTGATGCGCACGTAGCTGCCGGGCACGATGTAGGAGTAGGTCGTCTGGTCCAGCTCGGTCAGCCCGGACTCGGCGGTCTCGATGGTGAGCACGCCGCCATTGGGCATGGCATCGCGCGCGTTCACCGCGAGATTCATGATGACCTGCTCGATCTGGCCGGGATCCGCCTTGATGTTCGAGATGGTCGGGTCGAGCGCGGTGATCAGGCGCACGTCCTCGCCGATCAGGCGGGCCAGCAGGTTCTCCATATCCAGGACCACCCGGTTCACGTCTACGACGCGCGGCTGCAGCACCTGCCTGCGGCTGAACGCCAGTAGCTGGCCCGTCAGCGCGGCCGCGCGATCCGCGGCTTTCGCGATCTCTGCCAGACCATCGCGTACCTCGCCTTTCACGGTATCGCCCTCGAGCAGCAGCTCGGCATGACCGCGCACGGCAGTCAGCAGATTGTTGAAATCGTGCGCGATGCCGCCGGCCAGCTTGCCGATCGCTTCCATCTTCTGCGACTGACGGAGCTGCTCCTCGAGATAGCGGCGCTCCTCTTCCGATTTCTGCTGGTCGGTCAGATCCACCATCGAACCGATCATGCGCAAGGCCGTGCCGTTCACATCGCGCACGATGTAGCCGCGATCGAAGACCGTCGCGTAGGTGCCGTCGCCGCGGCGGAAGCGGTACTCGCACGACCAGGACTCACGATTGGAAGCGAGCGCTTCGCTCAGCGTGCCGTCGGCATGCGCGTGATCGTGAGGGTGGATCCGGCCGTCCCACCATGCGATGTTGGTCTCGACATCGGCGTGGCTGTAGCGGAAGACGCTGTAGAGCGCGTCGTTCCACTGCAGGTCGCCGGTCCCGACGTTCCATTCGTAGACGACGTCGTTGGTCGCGCGCGAGAGCAGCTTGTAGCGATCGACGCTCTCGCGCAGCGCGCGCTCCAGCTCGTGCTCCTCGGTGACATCGTGAATGATGCCCTGATAGCCGAGGAATTCACCGCTATCGCTCCGCCAGGCGGTGCTGGTGATCGAGCATTCGCGGATGCGGCCGTGCCCGTCGCGCAGGTGCACGAGGAAATTGTCGACCTGACCGTCCCGCTCGACCGCCTCGCGCAGGCGCTGGCGATCGGCCGGGTTGGTATACGTGGCAATGACGTTGAAGCTGCCGAGCTGCTCACGCGTGATGCCGAACATGCGCAGGAAGGCCGGGTTCGCATCGACGACCCGGCCTTCCCGCGTCGTGATGTAGACCACGCGCGGTGAGTGCTCGAAGAGCATGCGGTAGCGTACCTGCAGGTCGTTCTGCGGCACGCTAACTCCGAAAATGAGCGGGGCAGGTCTGCACTTTCCCCACGTTATCGTTTTAGGTGCGATGATCGATGGAAGTGCAGGCCTGCTCCGCACCTTCATTTGATTCGTACAATCGACATGACACCGTTCTGGACCTGGCTGGGCGCCAGATCGATGCGAGTGTTGGCGCCGGCGCCGGTGCCGTCAATCATATAGCCGAACGCGCCGCCCGCCACTATGCTGCGCGTGTCCGAGTACGGCTGCCCGGGCACGATGCGCGGGAACAGATTGCGCGGATCGAAGGCGGTGGCGTTACTCGGCGGCCGGCTCGCGCGCAGATTGTACTGGAGGTACTGCGTCCAGGGCGGCAGGCCCGGACCGTAATCGTCGAGATAGAGCGCCAGCCGCGCGCGCGTGAACAGCGTGCCGAAATCAATGCCGAGATAGCGCCTCGCCACCGCGTCTACGTCGGCCTGCACACCGGCGTTGACCAGCAGCTCCGCGAGCGCGGCGATCCAGTCACCGCCCGCCTGCGCGACTTGGTCCGCGAAATAGTCGAAGACGAAGGCGGATGCCGCATAGCCGTCATACATGCTGAAGGACGTGGAGAGATAGGTCGGTACGTCGTCGTAATAATACGGCTGACGGCCCTCCGCGTTCCTGAAGTCCACGTTGAACGGCAGCGTCACGTTGCCGGTGCGCGAGAAATCCGGCGTGTTGAGCAGACGCATGGCGATCGGCAGGCGCTCGGCCGCGCGCGCGAAGCCCTCGACCAGCCAGCGGTTGCCGCGCAACGCCGTGCGTCCCGCGCGCTCGAGCAGGCCGACGTGGCGCATGTGCGCGATCTCGTGCATGAACAGATTGTCGGCATTGCGCTGCGCGTGCTGCGCGAGCGTCCTGGTCGTGCCATCCGCCGTGCCGACCCAGTAGTCCCAGACGAAGTAGTTGGTCACCGAGTACGTGTAGCCCCAGATGTTGTCTGCGTACATCATCGAGTGAATCGCGATCGGACGGCCCGGATCGGCAGTGGTCGCGCCGTTGTGCCGGTTCGCGAAGAGACGATCCGCCTGCACACGCGCATACTGCGCGTACTCCGCGGCGATCTGCTGGAGATCGGCTTCCGCGATCGGCGTGTTGGTACTGGTGCCGTTCGAGCGCACGAACGCGGGATCGCGATTCACGATGCGAATGTCTTCCGCGATCACCACGTCCGGTGTGACCAGCCGCACGATCGCGCGCTGCCTGCCATCCTGAATGCCGAGGCGCGGAATGCCGACCATGTCGACCACCAGCGTGTCGCCGGCCGCGATGGCGCTCATGCCGCTGACCGCGATCTGCGAGCCGTCGCGCAGCAGCTTCGCCGATGCGCCGCCGATCGGCGGCTTCGGCTCGATCTCGTAGATCTTCTGGCCGCCGAACTCCCAGCCGTGCACGGCTTCGGGCGGCGCGTCGTTCGCGAAACGGCTGCTCGCGACCGGCGCCGTCGTGGTCGCGCCGGAGAGAGCGGTCGTCTGCACGTCGACGTCGAAGAGCGCGTCGTCGCTCTGGAATCCCGGGAACAACGCGGTCGCGTAGCTGCCGCGCGGCGAGAGATTCTCGAACATCACGAGATACTGCTGGCCCGCGTTGCGCGTCGCGC
This sequence comes from Gemmatimonadota bacterium, assembly GCA_052387015.1. Classification (GTDB taxonomy): domain Bacteria; phylum Gemmatimonadota; class Gemmatimonadetes; order Longimicrobiales; family RSA9; genus CBJLQC01. The sequence goes on along the minus strand of JBQTJO010000310.1, from coordinate 1,435 downwards.
TGAACTCGAGGCAGCCAGGCATCCCGGGCGTGTTCGTGACGAAGCGCGTGCTCTGGCCGAGCGTGTAGTCGAGCGTGAGGACCGGACCGGCGCACGGCCGCGTGGCCGTAACGGTGAACGCCGCCGACGTCGCATCCGGGAGACCGTTCGAGGTGAAGCGCAGCTGCACCGAGCCGCTGCCCGTATACGTCAGATCCGTGAAGTTGACGCGGCCCGCGTGCGCGTTGAGCGTGGTCGTGCCGCCCAGCGTGCCGGTGCCACTCGCGATGGTCGCGCTGACCGGCAGCGCAGCAGTCGTTGCGACATTGCCGAAGCGGTCGCGGAACTCGAGCGAGGGCTGCACGGTCAGTGGCGCGCCGCTGCCACCGTTCGCAGCCGGCTGGCGCGTGATCACGAGCGAGGTCGCGGCAGCCGCGATCGCCGTCGCGGCCAGCGTGACCGGCGTGCTCGTCAGTGAGCCGGCCTGCACGGTCGCGCGCAGCGTCTGCGCGCCGGACTTCGGGCCGAGCGTCCACTTGCCCGCGCTCGCGACGCCGTTCGCATCCGTCTCGGCCTGCGGCACCTCGATGCTGCCGCCATTCAGCAGCGTGAAGCTGACCGGCGCGCCGGGCACCGGATTGCCGTGCAGATCGAGCACGCGCACCGCCGGCGGCGCAGTCAGAACCGTTGCAACCATGCCGGTCTGCGCGTCGCCCGACGCGGCCGAAGCGCTGGCCGCCGGACCGGCCAGAGTCGTGGCGCTGATCGTAACCGGCGGCACGCCCTGCGCGGTCGCGGTCAGCGTGCTCGCACCCGCCTTCGTGCCCAGCGTCCAGCTCGTGACCGTGGCGACGCCGCTCGCATCGGTCACCTGGATACCGCCGATCACAATGCCGCTTTCCGCGCCGGCAGCGAACGTCACGGTAATGTTCGGCACCGGCTTGCCCGACGCCGTGACCACCTTCACTGACGGCGCGATCGGCACTGCGGCGCCGACCGGCACACTCTGCTGATCACCGGCCATCACCTGCACGGCGGCCGGCACGAGCGGCTCGGTCCCATCGCCGCAGGCAGCCAGCAGGAGCGCGTACGTTGTAATGCTTACAGCGATGCCGAGGTGGCGGGCGATGGTCGTCTTCGTCATCAATGAATCCGTGGAATGTGGGCTGAACCGGTACTGGTAAGAACGTCTAAGAGCAATAAACGATAACAGTTTACGAAGCTTCTGGTCAATCGGCCCGTTCTTCGCATATGATGCGGCCCACGATGATTCGACGCAACCGGCATCTAGTACTGCTGAGTCTCGCGATTGTGTACGGAGCGAGACCCGCCGAGGCGCAGGACAAGGCGTCCGGGCTGCTGGCCGATACCGCCAGATCCAGCCTCGAGGAGCTGCGCGAGAAAGGATTGCTGGTGCCGGTCGCGGGGCTCGACTTCGAGCAGCTGAAGGACAGTT
>JBQTJO010000309.1:0-7688 GCA_052387015.1 Gemmatimonadota bacterium | reverse complement strand
CGTGATCGTGCACAAGGCCGCGGGCGAAGTAAGGGTGCTGCGCGATGAAGAGCATGTGATCGGTGGCGATGTCGTACCCGGATTTCGGTGCGTCTTGTCCGACTTATTCGACTGATCCTGCCATAACCCGGACGTCCAGCGTCCAGGTCGCCGGCGTGCGACCGGCGGTACCGCGCGGGCGGACGAAGCTCCAGTACGGCCAGTAGGGCCGGCTGCCGTAGCGGTTGAGGGGCACGCCACTGGCAAGCAGTGCAGACGCCCCCACCGTCAGGCCGGCCGGAAGCTTGTAACTGCCCAACAGCTTCAGGACGTGGGGTCCGCTCATTCGGCAGCGGGCCGGTGGCGAACACGGTTTGCTCGGATAGTCGAATTGCGGCCCCGAATTGGTTCCCGGTGCAAGCAGATCGGTGGCGAACAGACCGGGATAGTTGCCGCGGTTGCGCGCGAGAACGTATGACGCGAAGCCCGCCGGAACTCCCCGCTGATCACGAAACCGGCGCCGAGGCCGCCGCCGATCCTCTGAACTGCCTCGGGTGCGCTCTCGCGCTCGGTTGACCCGCCGCCACGACGCCAGGTAAACAGGGTGTTCGCCCACTCTCAAGCGCACGAGGTCCGCCCTCACCTGTCAGCAGAGTGCCGAGCAGATCTGTCATCCCTTCGCCCAGATAACGAACCGCCGGATCGGCGCCGCTGACCCGAAACGGCAGCACCGCGACGGTGCTGCGATTCAAGGCTACTGGGTCAAGCGCCTGCCGCCGCCACAATGTCCAGCCACTCAACGCAGGCAGTGCGAGGACTGCGGCGGCAAGCGACATGCGCTTCGCTCGCGCGCGGTTCTTCGACCCTGTTACCGTAGGCGGTGAACCACACAACGCTTCGGCAAAATCGTGCGCGGTTTTCCAACGATCGGCCGGAAGTTTCTCCAGTCCCTTCGCAATAGCGGCTTCCACGCGAGCGTCGACATTCGGGCGTGTATCGCGAATCGGCCGCGCAGTTTCCGTCAGCTTGCGTGCTATGATTTGCTGAGCGGTCCGGCCTGAGTGCGGCGGCTCGCCTGTAAGCAACTCGTAGATGACGGCGGCGAGCGAGTAGACGTCACTCCGTGCGTCGATCGGTGAATCGGCAGTTGCCTGTTCCGGGCTCATGTACTGCGGCGTACCGAGGGAAAAGCCCGTCTGCGTGATGCGCTCGCCGGCCGCCTTGCTCACGGCTAGCGCGATCCCGAAATCGCTGACCACCGGCTCACGGTCTTGCAACAGGATGTTCTCGGGTTTCAGATCGCGATGCACGACGCCGTGGCGGTGCGCGTAGTCGAGCGCGCCGGCGACCGCGATGGCGATGCGAATCGTGTCGTCGACCGGAAGTTGAGGGTCCCGCTCCAGCCGTTGCCGCAGACTTTCGCCGTCTACGAACGGCATCACGTAGTACAGAAGGTTATCGGCTTCACCGGAATCAAAGAGCGGCAGGAGATGCGGATACTGGAGATTGGCGGTGACGCTGATCTCGGCAAGGAAACGATCCTTCCCGAACGCAGCCGCGAGCTCGGGCCTCAGGACCTTCAGCGCGACTGTGCGATGATGCTCGAGGTCCTCGGCGAGATAGACCGTAGCCATGCCGCCGGCACCGATTTCCCGATCGATGACGTACCGGCCGGCCAGTCCGGTGTTCAGCTCGCGCAGAACATCCATTCGAGTTAGCGAAGCAAACGGGTTGGAAACCAACAGCTCGGGCATCAAAGTGCCAACATGCGGGACGTCGCTCGGTGGAGCGTAGATGCGAGTGGGCGCATCAGCCGTGCACGCAAGCGCGAACAGTGCGAGTGCTACTCGCATGCTACGAATAAGCATAGTACCTCCAATTTGATCAGGACGAGGCGGGTATATCCCGCGCGTTCCGGCAGATTTGGCGGGTAGAACGGCGCAGGCTCGATGCGCTCGAGTACGAGAAGATCTCCATACATTGCGAGCTTGTAATCGCCATGCAGTGGACCGGCGCAGTCTCCAAACGTGCACTCGTGGTTGTCGATCCGGTCGACCACGGCGCTCAGCACGTCGTCATTGAGCGAGCCGCGTCCAATGAACCGCCGCGCACCCTGGTTTGTGCCCTCGAAGTACTGCGCGAACTCCCAGGTGTGCGCTGCGGAGTCGAAAATCGTCAGGGGGCCATACAACCCGTGGGCAACAGCGTCCATAACGAGCGCGGTCCGCTCGGGATTGCCGTAATACTCCCAGCGTAGCACGCCCCATACCCCGGCCAATCCACTCGAAGGCAAACCGGTTCGAGACCAACAGAACGCCACAAACGGCGCGAACGCAGCGCCAATGTCACGCACGGTGACGTGCAGCCATGGCACGGGCAGCCAGCAGTTCGGCGCCAGACCGGTCAAACGAATCTCGTGCCCACCAAGCGTCCAGCCACCGAGTGTTAGCTTGCCGTTGATGCCAATGGTTGCAACCGAATCCTGCTGGTCGACGCGCACCGTGTAACCATCTGCATCGAGGTCGTCGCCAATGGTGCGCACCTCGACGACAATCGCGCCGTTCGGCGGCGGCCCGGTGCCACCGCCGGCCGGCGGCGGCGCGGTGCCACCAACGGTGCTGAAAGAAACATTCAGTTGTGCGTCCAGAGAATCTGATGCAAGGTCATGAATCATGCGCAAGGCAAGTGTGTAATGACTCGCATGCCGAAGTGGCGATGTCGGTTGCAACCGAAGGACAACACCTTGAATCGAAGTGCTTGCAGCAATTGGCTGCCCTTCCGCGCGCTCATGCTCTACATACAGAACTGCGGCAGCGGCGGCTTGCACTGGTTCACTGAATACAACCATAAGCTCTGCATCGGTCGCGACGCTGACGGCTCCAGCCACCGGCGAGGTTCTGACAATCGTGGGGGCGCGCCGCGCCGGAACCGTGTTGAATATGGTCTGCGTACGGGCCGCGCCGATTATATCTGCAAAGATTGTCTCGCCGGCGCGCGCCGGCAGCGGTTGCGGATCGAAGCCGCCGTCGACGACGTCGACCTCACGTATGTGAGTCCGACCCTGCGTGTAGAGGTGAACCGAATGAATGTCCGAAGGCAATGACTTTGGTTGCATGGCCGCAAACGCCATCGATTGATGAGCTTGCCAGCTGATCGGATCGGAAAGCATGAGGCGTGTATCCGGTGTGCGTACCTCTGTGCTTACCTCACCCGGGTTGTGGGGCGCCGCCGCGTCATTGCATGCCGTCCCCACCAGCAGCAGCGCCCCGATGTAGCTTGTGTACCGTGTAGACATGGCTTCCTCCTTTGGCTGTAGATCCGGAGCGAAGCGCGGTTAAACCTTGCCCGGCTTCGTTCGGCGGGCGATATATGAATGGCGGTCCTCATTTCTCTGTCAGTTGGCGTCATTTTGCCTTCATCGCTCCACCTGAAGACGCTGGGCGCTCCAGGCGTTTTCGATGCCGCTGGGGTCGCGGTCGAGACGGTCCGGAACCGACTCGCCCTACTGGCTTTGCTCGCGGCCGCGCGCGAACGCGGCATCACGCGCGACAAGATTCTGACGTATCTCTGGCCGGACGCAGGTGCGGAAAACGCTCGCCACTCGCTCGGTCAACTCCTTTACGGCCTGCGATCTCAATTCGGTAAGGACGTCATCCTTGGAACCGATCCGCTGCGTCTGAACACGGATCTGATCTCGGCGGACATCATGAGTTTCGCGAACGCGTTTGTGGCCGGCGATTTCGCCACTGCGGCGGGCACGTACGGCGGACCCTTTCTGGATGGGTTCCATGTCGCGAACGCGCCCGAATTCGAGGAGTGGACTGCAGTGGAACGAGGCAGTCTTGCGCGCCAATACACGATTGCGCTCGAGCGCCTGGCCGAAGCCGAAACCGCCGCCGGCAATGTTGCGAAGACTGCGCATTGGTGGCGAACCATCGTCGCTCAGGACCCGCTCAGCGCCCGCGCCACGCTCGGGTTATTGCGCGCGCTCATAGCCGGTGGCGATCGCTCCGCCGCGATTCAGCATGCGCGCATTTACGAATCACTCGTCGAGCGTGAGCTGGGCGGCGGCATTGATCCGAGCGTAGCCGCGTTCATCAATTCACTCGAGCCATCTGAGCCGCCCGAGCGCGTTGCGTTACCGATGCCAACGGTACACACGCACGACCGCGCGTCGCCGCGGTCGAGATCACGACGTGTGGCTGCATTCGCACTCGCACTCGCTGTTCTGCTCGCTGCTGCGGTCACGGTGCGCGTAGTGAACGATGCCGCCGATCCAGTCCTGGATACAGACCGCATGCTGGTGTTGCCGTTTCGGGCGACCGTGAATGACAGCTCACTCGGCTACTTGCGCGAGGGACTCGTCGATCTGGTTGCGGCGAGTCTCGGTAGCACAGAGGGGCCGCATGCGGTAGACCCGCGCAGCGCAGTGAGTGCGTGGAACCGGATCGCTGCCCGCGGCGCGGTGACTGAGCGCGCAATGTATGACGCGGCCCGCAACAGCGGCGCTGGCCAACTCATGCGCGGCGAGATCGTGCGCGCCGGCGCGGGCCAGATCGTGTTGAGTGCGCGCTTGTCTTCCGTGTCCGATCGGCGGCACGTTGCGAGCGCGTTGATCACTGGCAGCCCTGACAGCATACCTGCCCTCGTCGAGCGCCTGCTGGCCAGGCTGCTGGTACAACGGTCGGGTGAACACAGCGCCCGCGTGTCCGCAGTGACGAATGCGGCACCGGCTGCGCTGCGCGCCTTTCTCCAGGCACGCGCAGAGCAGCGACGCGGCAACAATGTCGTGGCCACTCAGTTGTACGCAAACGCCCTCGAGTCCGATTCGGCTTTTGCGCTGGCTGGTCTCGAATTGCTGCTTGCATCCGGACGCCTGTTGCGGTGGTCGGTAATCAGCCTGGACGGTACGCGTCAAACCCAGTTCGTCGCAGCAGGATCAAGTGCGCCTGCTGCCAGAGAACATTTGGAGAACACCATACAAATGGCATGGCGCGAACGCGCGCAGCTCGGCGCTGCTGACCTCGCGATGCTAACAGCTGTACGCGGCGATTATCCTCGAGCCGCCGCCGCGGCCGAGTTGCTGCAGCTTTGGGAGAAGGCTGCGACGTACGACCGGCCGGAGGCCCATTACGCGGTGGGTCTGATCCTGCTCAATCAAGGGCCTTCTCTTGGCATCACGAACGCGCGCGTGCGGGCAAGGACCAGTTTCGCGCGTGCATTGGGCGCCGATTCAGGCTATACGGCAGCGCTCGCCGGGCTGGTCGAAGTGGCGGCGATTGACAGAGATCGCAGCGAGCTCCGCCGGCTTGCGAGACTGTATCTCCAGCGCGATGCAGCTGGCAGCCAGGCAAGTTATGTCAGGTGGCGCACCGCAGGCGTGCTCGGCGATCGCACGCTACTACAACATCGTGATTCGTTCTTCCATGCTTTGGATACACCGACGCTCGACCGCATCGCGCTAGTCAGCCAAATGGACGCCGTGCGCATTGATGATGCCGACGCCGCCAATGCTGAACGGATTGCGCGCATTAACGGTCCGCAGGATCAGCACACCACAATGCACCGGGCACACATGCTTGCGCTCAACCGCGGCAGGCCCGCTCAGGCGCTGCGCTTCACGACGCTGAAACGCGAGGCGGAGTCGACCAACGATTTCAAATGGGGGTTCGCGATTAGGGACGCGTTGTTCTGGGACGGCGACCGAACCGCTGCTGAAGAGGCGGTGCGCGGCTTCGAAGCGGAATTGCGCGAGTTACGTAAGGCGCAAAAGTACCGCCGCGCCCCGATCTTGTCGCTTGCCTTGTGGCGAATATCACACGGTGACACCACGGGCGTCGCGGCCGCGATTCGCGATATTCGGAACGAGCCCGCTCTGGCGCAGGCCCAGATGTTGGACGTGCTACTCGCGATGGCCATCCGGCGCGCTGATTTGCCCGCGGCACTGCTGAAGCTGGATTCCATTGCGCTGCTTGGCTGCTGCTCGTTCCCGCATTTCATCAATCTGGTGTCAGCACGCGCGCACGAGCAGCAAGGAGATCGCAAAGGCGCTCTCGCAGCGATCCGGCGCGGCTATTGGCTATACCCGCCGGAATATCTGTCGACCTATCTGCGCGAAGAGGGACGTCTCGCCGCGCTGCTCGGCGAACGGGCAGCCGCAGTGCGCGCTTACAAACACTACCTGGCGTTACGATCCAAGGTTGAGCCATCGCTAAGCGGTGAGGTGAATCGCGTTCGGCGCGAGCTCGCACGTCTCGAAGCAATTGATGATCAGCGCTAGTCACAGTGCGAAAGTCTTTTCAGGGCGATGCGCGTGTAAGCCGCCGCCGGCGTCGTCGTCGAAACCATCCGCACACGCCTCGCATTGCTCGGGCGATTGGCGCCGGGAGGGACGGCTCGCAGCATTGACCGGCGATCGGGCCGCAGCGATCCGTGCATACCAGCACTATCTCACGCTACGCGACGATCCGTAGCCGTCGCTGAAGGGGGAAGGAGAGCGAGTGCGGCGCGCAGTGCTAGGACTTGAGGTAGTGATGATGTCAAAATGAGTTGAAATGAGCAGGCAATGATGCCCGTCTCTCATTCCAGGCCCGACGCACGGACCTTTTACGGAGAACGGCCATGTACACGCATCCTTGGGGTTGTCCTTTCGCCGCGCTGCTACTCATCGCGCTCGCTGCCTGTCGAGACGACTCGATCAGCTCGCTCGACTCACCGCGCGCGGAGACGCGTAAACTGACTTTCGCTCCTTTTCTGGTTGTTTCGGATCCGGTGGCCAGGCAGCCGGACGACATCGACGCTAACGGCTCACAAGTGGCTTTTGTCTCGATGAAGCCCAGCTCCGCCGACCACGATGTCGAGACCGTTCGCTTGATCGGCCCCGGATCTGAACGCACGATTTCGATGCATGAGGGCGGGTTCGATCCGCAAATGCTCTTTGCCAGGGTCGGCGATACCATCTGCGCGGAAACTTTTTCCGGCACGTTACGGGTGGCGACGCTCTTTAACATCGTGCCTGCGCGACAGCCGTTGAAGATTGTTCGCATCGTGCCTAACGAGCTTTCACCTGAAGTCAAGCTCGCTGCCAGAGTTCAGATCGTTTTCAGTGAGCCGGTCTCGGCAGGCACACTCGATACCTCGAGGATCAGACAGAAGTCTGGCTCACGCCGGTTGATTCGCTACATAGCGGAACCACCTACACGCTTTCCATTGCAAGCGCCGTCGCCGATCTGTCCGGCGACGCATTATTATAAGCGGTCGCGACGGTAAACGAACGCCATGGCCGTCCGATCGTTGGTGCCGCTGCGCGTGATCGCGTTGATGACCACACCCGCAAAATCGCCGTAGCGCGGATCGAATGGCGAAAGCAGGACCTCGTATTCCTTCACGGCGTCAATCGGGATCGCCTTGCCGCCCGCACCGGTGCCAGCCGCGAGGTTTCCAGGCAGGCCGCGATCGCTCACGCCGTCAATCAGGAAGCTGTTGAAGCGGATGCCCACGCCACCGCCTGAAATTCCGGTACGCGCCGACACGCCGCTGAGACCCGGCGCCAGACGTACGAAGTCGTAATAGTCGCGATCGCTGGCCGGCAATCTGTGCAGCGCAGAATCTGAAACACTCGTCCTGACCGTTACTTGCAGAATTCTCGGGACGATTGCGCTCGGCGGTGACGACCAACGCGGCGATGACGGCTGGCCAAATCGTGAGCT
>JBQTJO010000308.1:0-4365 GCA_052387015.1 Gemmatimonadota bacterium | reverse complement strand
GCTCATCGCGATGGATGCGGTGGACGGACGCGAGCTGAACCGGGTTCTCTTCCCGGGCTACGCCGTCACGGCGTTAGCCTATGATTCCGATGAGGGGCGCCTGTTCGTCTCTGCGATGCCAGGCGCGACGCCGCGCGACGCGCCACTCGACCTGTTCGTCCTTCGCGCCGCCGACCTCGAGATCATCGGTCATGTGGCGGTGCCGCGCTCGATCACGTGTCCGGACTGGTGCGATCTGCCGGTAATCGCGATCGGTTTCGACGGCGTTTTCGTCGTGCGGCCCGGCTCGATATTCGAATTCGACTATCTCTATTGACGCGCATTCGCCCGTAGGCCAACCTGCTGGTCGGCACCTTTAATTCAGGGAAGAAAATGAGCGAGAACAACGCCGCACGCGCGCTGCAGGAGTGGTTCCACGAGATGATCCAGCAGAAGCGGCACGGCTTCCGCGCCGGCACCGGCGGCGAGGCGGACGGCTCGCTGCTCTGGATGTACTTCAGCCGCGGCGAGGCGATCGAGTCTCGCGTCGTGCTGCGCCCCGGCCTGCGCGACGGCAAGCCGGTGATCCTCGTCGATCGCATTGAGGGCGAGTCATACAAGCTGCCGGGCGCGATCGCCAAGCTGGACTGACGCGCGTCCGCCTCCACATAATGAGCGCGGACGATTGCAGTGGCGGCTTGGCCGCGACAGCGCACCATTATGAACACAGAACGGGATCGAAATTCCACGCTGGCAGCGCCGTTCGATTCTTTATGGCGCGAATCCCCTGGCCATGCGGCAGCCACTAGGCCTCTTCGCTTTCGACAACCTCCAGACGATCAGCGTAACCTCATCCAGCTCGAATCGTGCTCCACATCGGCGCGCAACCGTTTGCCTTGATCTCCCCCGACTCGCTGTAGCGGCTCGGCCCGTAACGGGCCAGCGTCAGCTGCGGCTCTTCATCATCGGGCGCCAGAATGGCCGCAAACTCGTCAAAGAAGCCGGGAGCTACGTCATCGAGGTCGTAGGTGGAAGCTGCAACATGAGGCGTTAGAAACTGGATGGCGACACGTGTGCCACCCTTCAAGTCGTAAAGATCCCACAGACTGTTGTTGACGGCGTAGCGGTCATGAGCATGTGGATGCCTCGCAGCAGCTTGCGCAATGACTGCGCGCGCCGCGGGTCGAGATTGCGAAACGCGTGCGCTTCGTCGATCACGATCAGCGAGTAGGCCCCAATATCCGCGTCGAGTGCCTGGAGGTCGCCGCCGAGTTGTCGCCGGCGATAAGAGTACGCCGTTGGAAACCTCCTCTTGAAGCGGTTCGGCGTTTACCAGTTCGCTATTTTCGTCGATAACGACCTCAAACGTCAGATCCCCTGCGCGTCCAGCAGGTCAACCCGGAACAGCCGCGGCTGCCGGGAACGTGAGCGCAAGGGATGGGCGATGAGGAACTTCTCGCGCGGCTCGTGCGTTCAAAAGCCGACTGAGCAAGTCTCTCGATTACTATTTGTTGCTTCCCTACTCCGTGCACACGGTTCCGGACGACTGCGTCGACGGCACGGGTTGCTACGTCGCTCGTATCCCGGAGCTTCCCGGCTGTGAGAGTCATGGGTCAACGCCTGAGGAGGCGATTGCGAATCTGCGGGAGGCCCAGGAACTCTATCTTCAGGAGATGCTGGAACGCGGCCTGGAACCGCCTCTACCCGAGACTTATGACGCCACATTCGGCGGTCTGACTGCGACGTGGCGAGTCCGAACCGGGCAGCGGTGCTGCGTTGGCCGCGCCAACCACGACCGAGCCTGCCTGGGTCCGCGGCGCTATAGAAACCTTCTGATCCGCCTCACGCCCGGTCCCTTAGCTGCCTGAAGTGCTTCAACGTTCTACGCAGGCGGTCCTGATAATCCCAGCTCGGTCCATAAAGCCCGCGCGGACGATCGCAGCAGGATGATCTCGATAGGCATCGGGCCTTTGCCAAGAAACAGACCTGCTGGTTGAACATCGGCCAACTCGAGCGACCAATTCGCGCTCGTCGAAATCGGCAAGAACATGTCAACTTGCGCCTGCGCCAAGTGTACGCCGCGCTGAAACACGCTGGCGGCACTGGCGTAGTGACCTCATGCGTGCAACCATCTTTGATCCGGCCTCGCTACGGCAGCTCGATCTTCGCATCGCGCGTCTGCAGCCGGGCAGCAGAGCGCAATTCGGTACGATGACGCCGGCGACCATGGTCTGTCACCTCATCGACGCGCTCGAGGTCGCGCTTGGTATTGCGCCGACGGTACCCAAGCGCAGCCTGCTGCCCAAACCGCTGGTCCGCTGGCTGGTCATTTACGTGGTGCCCTGGCCGAAGGGTAAAGCCAAGACCGTTCCCGAAATGTTGAAAACGACGCCGACATCGTGGGACACCGACATTGCCCGTCTGCGTGCGCTACTTTCGGACGCCGTCCGGCGCGGACCTTCAGGCCAATGGGCGGCGGACCCGGCGTTCGGGCGCCTGACCGGGCGGGACTACGGATGCTTCATTCACAGGCACTTCCATCACCATCTCAGCCAGTTCGGCGTCTGACTCGCCCACCGACAGGAGTTGCGACGTTCAGCCGCGTCCGCTAACGTCATGGTGGCCGCCAGGGGTATCGCAGTAGCGATTGAGAAACACCCTTGGAACCTGATCCGGTTAAAACCGGCGTAGGGAGCGCGGCACGACGAAAGCTTCGGGCTCGATCTTTCATCGCCGCGCTCCACTCGGAGTGCGGCGATAATTTTTTCGGAGACCGCTCATGTCCACGAACTCCTCTGCGTTTGACACCGCCTTTCCGAACTCGCAGAAAGTCTTTACCGAAGGGCCGCGCGGCGTACGCGTGCCGATGCGCGAGATCGCGCTCTCGGGCGGCGAGCCACCCCTGCGCGTCTACGACACTTCGGGCCCGCAGGGCGTCGATGTGCGCGAAGGACTGCCCAGGTTGCGCGAAGCATGGGTGCTCGGCCTCGGCGACGTCGAGCGTGTCTCACGCTCACCCACTCACACACTCTCACCGCTGGTTCCGCCGAAGCTGCAGAATCTGCCACTCCGTGCGAAGCCGGGCGCCCGTCCGACCCAGATGCATTACGCGCGCAGGGGTGAGATCACGCCGGAAATGGAGTTCATCGCGCTGCGCGAGGGGTTCGACGTCGAAAAGGTGAGAAGCGAGGTGGCGCGCGGCCGCGCCATCATTCCAGCCAACCTCAATCACCTCGAGCTCGAGCCGATGATCATCGGCCGCGCGTTCAAGGTGAAGATAAATGCCAACATCGGGAACTCGATCGTCACATCGTCGATCGACGAGGAGGTCGAGAAGCTGCGCTGGGCGACGCTCTGGGGCGCCGACACCGTGATGGATCTCTCGACCGGCAGGAACATCCACGAGACGCGGCAATGGATCATCCGCAACTCGGCGGTCCCGATCGGCACAGTGCCGATCTACCAGGCGCTCGAGAAGGTCGGTGGCATTGCCGAGGATTTGACTTGGGAAGTCTATCGCGACACGCTGATCGAGCAGGCCGAGCAGGGCGTCGACTACTTCACCGTGCACGCGGGCGTGCTGCTGCGCTACATCCCGCTCACCGCGAATCGCGTGACCGGCATCGTCTCGCGCGGCGGCTCGATCATGGCCAAGTGGTGCCTCGCTCATCACCAGGAAAGTTTCCTGTATACGCGCTTCCGAGAGATCTGCGAGATCATGGCCGCGTACGACGTGTCCTTCTCGCTGGGCGACGGTCTGCGGCCGGGCTCGATCGCGGATGCGAACGATGAAGCGCAGTTCGCCGAGCTTCAGACACAGGGCGAGCTGACGAAGATCGCGTGGGAGTACGACGTGCAGGTCATGAACGAAGGTCCCGGCCACATCCCGATGCACCTGATCCAGGAGAACATGACCAGGCAGCTCGAGTGGTGTGACGAAGCGCCGTTCTACACGCTCGGGCCGCTCACGACCGACATTGCGCCGGCGTACGATCACATCACGAGCGCGATCGGCGCGGCCATGATCGGCTGGTTCGGCACCGCCATGCTCTGCTACGTCACGCCCAAGGAGCATCTGGGCCTGCCCAATCGCGATGATGTGAAGGCCGGTGTCATCGCATACAAGATCGCCGCGCATGCCGCAGATCTCGCGAAAGGACATCCGCGCGCGCAGGAGTGGGACAACGCGATTTCGAAAGCGCGCTTCGAGTTCAGATGGGAGGACCAGTTCAACCTCTCGCTCGACCCGGTCACGGCGCGCGCGTACCACGACGAGACGCTACCTGCCGAGGGCGCGAAGGTCGCGCACTTCTGTTCCATGTGCGGCCCGAAATTCTGCTCGATGAAGATTACACAAGACATTCGCAAGTTCGCGCAGGAAGGGAT
>JBQTJO010000307.1:0-5908 GCA_052387015.1 Gemmatimonadota bacterium | reverse complement strand
CATCTACATCAGCACGAAGCTGCTGGACATGCTGCCCGACACGCCCAGGAACCGTGCTTTCAGCGCGCGCGTGCGGCCGGTCGTGGAGCGCTACCACAACATGGGCATCCGCATCGAGGACGACTATCTGGTGACGCCCGCCGGACTGGAGTGGCTGTCGCGCGGCCCGCGCGAGGCGGACGAGATCGAAGCGGCTATGAAGTGAGACAGGGTGCCTGGTTTCACTGTTCAGCAACTACCGATCCGAACATGCGAAGAAATCTCAAAAAGCGAGGCGATGGCATGCTGCGCAAGCTCGTCGTAGAAGCGATCGGCACGTTCTTTCTCGTGCTCACGGTCGGACTGGTGGCCACGCAGACGGACCTGGGCGCGTTTCCGGCGCTCGCCATCGGCTCCGCGCTCATGATCATGGTCTACGCGGGCGGCCACATCTCGGGCGCGCACTACAATCCGGCGGTCACGCTCGCAGTGCTCCTGCGCGGCAGGATCGCGCGCAACGAGGTGCTCGGATATTGGGGCGCGCAGATCGCGGGCGCCGTTCTCGCCGCCGCCATCGCGGGGCTGTTCGTGCCCGCACCGCTGACAACACCCGACCTGATCGTCGCGCCGGCGCTGCTGGCTGAATTCCTGTTCACTTTCGCGCTCGCCTACGTCGTGCTCAATGTTGCGACCGCGCGCGGCAATGAAGGCAATTCGCATTACGGCCTTGCGATCGGCTTCACGGTCATGGTGGCGGCGTTTGCGATCGGACCGATCTCGGGCGCGGTGCTGAATCCCGCGGTCGCGGTGGGTGTGGCCGTGCTCGGCTTGGCTGACGGCTCCAACATCTGGGTTTACCTGCTGGCCAACTTCGCGGGCGGCGCACTCGCGGGGGTGCTGTTCGACGTGCTCGACCTCGGCAATGACAAGCCGACCGCGGCTACGCCCGCGGAGCAGACGCGGCTGCGTCAGCCGGCCGCGACTCAGTAGTCGTCAGCCGCCCAGGCGGTACGCGCGCGTCGCATATTGCAACACCATGCGCTGCGCGGTAAAGAACGAGCCGTTCAGCGCGATCGCGAACGCCATGATGCGCGCGTATTCGTCGGGTCGGTTGTAGTAGATATCGAGGATGTGCTCGAGCTTTTGATAGAGCGCTAGACTTTCGGAGCGGGTGTCGGTTTCTTCGCGCCAGCTCTCGCCGATCGACCAGCCGGTGACGTCCTCCACGTGGCCCTCGATCCACCAGCCATCCAGCACGCTCAGACTCGGCACGCCGTTGAGTGCCGCTTTCATGCCGCTCGTGCCGGACGCTTCCTGCGGTTTCTGCGGCGTGTTCAGCCAGAGATCGACGCCGGCGACCAGGTGCGCCGCGCTGTTCATGTCGTAATCCTGGATGTAGACCACGGGGATCTCGTTCTCCAGCTGAAGAGCCGCTTCGTGGACGCGCCGTATGATCTCCTTGCCGCCGAGATCGTGCGGGTGCGCCTTGCCGGCATAGAGCACCTGCAAGCCGCCCGGTCGTTTCGCGAGCGCGCGCAGCCTGCCCAGATCGGAGAACAGCATGTCGGCGCGCTTGTAGGGCGTGGCGCGGCGCGCGAAGCCGATGGTGAAGCGGTCCGCCTCCAGCTTCAACCCGGTGCGCTGCTCGACCAGCTCGAGCAGCTTGCGCTTGGCCGCATCGTGCGCTCTCCGCAATTCGCGCCGCTGCAGCGCGACAGCGTAGCGGAGATTGAAGTTCTCTTCGCGCCAATCGGGAATGTAGCGGTCGAACAGCGCGCAGAAGGAAGGTGCGGCCCACGTCGTCGCATGCACGCCGTTGGTGATGGCACTGACGGCGTAGCCTGGAAACATCTGTGCCGATACGTCGCGGTGCCGCATTGCGACGCCGTTCACGTACCGTGACACATGCAGCGCGAAATGCGTCATGTTCAGCGTCGCATCCGGCGTGCAGCCCATGGCGGCCAGCAGGGCCGTGCGCCGCTCGCCCAGCACCGCGCGCACCATCTCGAGAGGAAACTTGTCGTGACCCGCCGGCACCGGCGTGTGGGTTGTGAACACGCAGGCGCGCCGCACGGTCGCGAGCGCGTGCTCGGCCGCCTCGCCGCTCTTCTCGATGAGCGCGAGCCCCAGCAGCGCGGAATGCCCCTCGTTCATGTGGTACGTAGTGACGCCGTACCCGTTCTGCTCGAGCATTTCGACGCCGGCCAAACCGAGCACCGCTTCCTGCAGCAGGCGCATGCGCAGATCGCCGCCGTAGAGCTGGTCGGTGATGCTTCGGTAGTCCGGCGGATTCTCGGGAACGCCGGTGTCGAGCAGGTAAACCGGCACCGAGCCGACGTTGCCGCGAATCGTGTAGCGCCACGCGCGCACGACGATCGGCTGCTGCTCCAGCTCGACGCGCACACGCGGCCCGACTTCCTCGAGCAGCTCCTCCGGCCGCCAGCTGGCCGGCTCTTCGAGCTGAACGCCGCCCGCAGCGATCCGCTGCCGGAAATAGCCCTGGCGGTGGACCAGCGATACCGCCACGACCGGCACGCCGAGATCCGCCGCGCCGCGCAGCGTGTCGCCCGCAAGAATGCCGAGGCCGCCCGAATAGGTCGGCAGATCGTTCTCGAGGCCGATTTCCATTGAAAAGTAGGCAACGGTAGGGCGGATGCGCCGCTGCCCCTGCCGGCGTTCGTTCGCGATCGTCTCCTCCAGGTATCTGGCGTCCGGCGTTTGCGAGCATGGTACGTGCCGCTATCTTGTCCACGCACAGTCAAAACCCAACAGAGGAAGCATGCCGGATAGCGTAACGATTACTGACAACCGCACGGGCAAGAGCGTCGAGCTGCCGGTCGCGTACGGCACGTACCAGAACTACGGCGCGCACGTTTCGGCGCCCGGACTGAAACAGATAAAGGGCAGCGACGAAGATTTCGGTCTCATGACCTACGATCCGGCGTTCATGAACACGGCGGCCTGCAAGAGCTCGATCACGCATATCGATGGTGATCGCGGCATTCTCCTGCACCGCGGCTATCCGATCGAGCAGCTCGCCACGCAAGGCAACTTCCTCGAGGTCGCATATCTGATTCTGTACGGCGAGCTGCCGAACCAGACCGAGCTGAACGAATGGACGCACTACATCACGCACCACACGCTGGTGCACGAGAGCATCAAGAAGTTCATGGATGGTTTCCATTACGATGCTCACCCGATGGGCTCCTTCATCAGCACGGTCGCCGCTCTCTCCACCTTCTATCCCGAAGCCAAAGACGTTTCCAATCGCGACAATCGCGAGAGGCAGATCCACCGCCTGATCGCCAAGGTGCCGACTATCGCGGCGTTCGCGTATCGTCACAGCATGGGATTGCAGTACAGCTATCCGGACAACGACCTCAGCTTCACGGGCAACTTCCTGAACATGATGTTCAAGAAGACCGAGCTGAAGTATCAGCCGAACCCGACCATGGAGCGCGCGCTGGATGTGCTGTTCATTCTGCACGCGGATCACGAGCAGAACTGCAGCACGAGCGTGATGCGCGCGGTCGGCAGCTCGGAGGCCGACCCGTACGTCTGTGTCGCGGCGGCGGCCGCCGCGCTGTACGGCCCGCTGCACGGCGGCGCGAACGAGATGGTGCTGCGCATGCTCAACGAGATCGGCAGCGTCGCGCGCGTGCCGGAGTACGTGAAGCGCGCCAAGAGCGGCGAGTTCCGCCTGATGGGGTTCGGCCATCGCGTTTACAAGAACTACGACCCGCGCGCCAAGATCCTGAAGCAAATGGCGGAAGATGTGCTGCAGGTGACCGGCCGCACGCCGCTGCTCGAGCTGGCCATGGAGCTGGAGCGTATCGCGCTCGAGGACGAGTACTTCGTCACGCGCAAGCTCTACCCGAATGTGGATTTCTATTCCGGCATCATCTACCAGGCGATGGGCTTTCCGGTGCAGATGTTCCCGGTGCTGTTCGCGATTGCCCGCACGGTCGGCTGGCTGGCGCAGTGGCAGGAGATGCGGGAGGATCAGGATCAGAAGATCGCGCGACCCCGGCAGATCTATACGGGGTACGACCGGAGGGAGTATGTTCCTATCGGAAAGCGATGAGAGCGATGAGAGCGATTTGAGCGATAAGAGCGATGGGAGCGATGGGAGCGATGGGAGCGATAAGAGCGATGAGAGCGATGAGAGCGATAAGAGCGATAAGAGCGATAAGAGCGATTTGAGTGATAAGAGCGAAACGTAACGCTCTCATTGCTCCCATCGCTCCCAGCGCTCCCATCGCTCTCATCGCTCCCTCGCTCCCCTCGCTCCCATCGCTCCCATCGCTCCCATCGCTCCATCGCTCCCATCGCTCTTATCGCCTCATGGCTAAACCGGTCGCCTGCCCGATATGACCCGAATCAGCACGACCACGATCGCGATGACGAGCAGGATGTGAATGAACCCGCCCAAGGTCGTGCCCGAGACCAGACCCAGCAGCCACAGGACCAGCAGTATGATAAAAATCGTCCAGAGCATCCCATCCTCCCACATTGAGACCGCCCGATGAAGGGCAAATCTGGTGCCGATGAGGACATGGAGGCCCTGAGCTATCCGGTCGGGCGCTTCGACCCGGCCGCGGAGGTCCCGCACACGCAGCGGCCGGCCCTGATCGACAGCATCGCCGCGGCGCCGGACGGCTGCGGCAGGCGGTGCACGGGCTCGCGGACCGGCCGACCATCAGGCCCTACGATGAGCACGCGTACGAGTGGCGTGGCCGCCATCATGTCGCTCACATTACCGCACCCGTACCCGTACCCGTAACGCTAACCGTTGGCGTGTTTTTGCGGTGACGGGGTTACCGGTACCGTTACCGCTACCGCAAACCGCCAGCGGGACGTTGCGGTGACGGTACTCCCTATTGGGGCGGCGCGCGGGTTGGGGCTGAGCCGCCGTCCTTGCCCAAACCACCGTAATCGCCAATACTTGAAGCGGTTGTCCGCCCAAATCGGTTCAAGCCAAAGAACTAGTTCGCCTCATGCCTCGGGGCTATTCGAATGCTCGGGACCTCCGGTAAACATCCTCCCGTTCGGGCGCTGGCGTTGTCCCTGGCCGCCTGTGCGATTCCGGTTGCGGGCGCGATCTGGATGCCAGACGTGCTCGACGACTATCAGGCGCTGCTCTGGCTGATCGCGCTGGTCCCCGCCTTCCTGCTCGCCTACTACCGCGGCTGGCGCGGCGCCGCAACCTCGGCGGCCGGCGGCATGGCCATCATTTCGATCACCTACGCGGTCACGCAGACGCTCGGCCGGCCGGTGCCGGAGCTGCTACCCGCCGTGGTCTTCTTCTTCATCGCGATCGCGCTCGGTGCGGGCGGCCTCGCGCAACGACTGCACCGCGACGCCGGCACCGCGCTGGCGACCGGCGCCGGCTTTACCGACGGCGCCAGCGGCCTGCCCAACCGCGCGCATGCCGAGCTGCATCTCCAGATCGAGTTCAGCGCCGCTCAGCGCGGCCGCCCGCTCGCGGTGCTGCTGCTGGATCTCGACAACTTCAAGGGCTTCAATGCGCGGCACGGCACCATTGCCGGCGATGAGATCCTGCGCATTCTCGGCGACGTGCTGAAGCGCACGACCCGGCGCATGAACCTGGCCGCGCGTTTCGGCGATGACGAGTTCATTTGCCTGCTCGGCGGCTGTGACGATGACGGTGCGATGGTGTTCGTCAGTCGCTTTCAGGAAGCCTTGCGCGCCATGGCCGGCCAGCGGCAGCTGCCGTCGATCAGCGGTGGCGTCGCTTCGTTCGGGCCGTCCATGCGCACGCATCAGGACCTGCTGGATGCCGCCGAAAGCGCGCTGAAGCAGGCGAAGCGCGAAGGTCGCGGTCGCATCCGCGTGCACGGTCGCGCCATCAATCTGCCGCTGGCGCTGGGTGAAGGCGCGGCCGAGCACGCCGCCACCGAGGCTACGT
>JBQTJO010000306.1:0-4758 GCA_052387015.1 Gemmatimonadota bacterium | reverse complement strand
GCGCACGCGGCCAAGCGCGGCTTCGAGGCCATGTATGACGCGGAACATTTTTTCGATGGCTACAAGGCCAATCCGGCCTACGCGCTTGAGTGCATCAAGGCCGCCCACGACAGCGGCGCGCGTTGGGTTGTCCTGTGCGATACCAATGGCGGCACGCTGCCCGATGAGATCGAGCGCATCGTTGCCGCTGCCGCCAAAACGGTGCCCGGCGAGCACATTGGCATTCACTGCCACAACGACACGGAGAACGCGGTCGCGAACACGCTGGCGGCGGTGCGCGCCGGCGCCCGTCAGATTCAGGGCACGCTCAATGGGCTGGGCGAGCGCTGCGGCAACGCCAACCTCGTCTCGATCATCCCGAGCCTGATGCTGAAGATGGGATTAGCGACCGGCATCTCGGACGAGCAGCTCGGCCAGCTCACGCATGTCTCGCGCCTGCTCGACGAGCATCTTAACCGCGCGCCGCTGCGCAACGCCGCCTATGTGGGCGAAAGCGCCTTTGCCCACAAGGGCGGCCTGCACGTCTCGGCCGTCGCCAAGGATCCGCGCACCTACGAGCACATAGCGCCCGAGAAGGTCGGCAACCGGCGCAATATCGTCGTCTCCGACCAGGCCGGACGCGCCAACATCCTCGCGCGCCTGAAGGAGATCGGCATCGCGGTCAAGCCCGACAACGCCAGGCTCGGCCGCCTGATCGAGGAGGTGAAGTCGCTGGAGCATGACGGCTTCGCCTTCGACGGCGCCGAGGCCAGCTTCGAGCTGCTGGCGCGGCGTGCCCTCGACAGCGTGCCGGACTTCTTCGCGCTGAACTCGTTCCGCGTGCTGACCGAGCGGCGGCTCAACGCGCGCGGCGAGCTGGTGACGATTTCCGAGGCGACGATCAAGGCCGACGTCCACGGCCATTTCGCGATGACGGTGGCCGAAGGCAACGGCCCGGTCGATGCGCTGGACGGTGCCCTGCGCAAGGCGCTGGTGCCGCTCTATCCGCAGCTCCAGGACATGAAGCTCGCCGACTACAAGGTGCGCATCCTGACGCCTGAGGCGGGTACGAAGGCGGTGACGCGGGTGATGATCGAGAGCACCGACGGCCACGGAAGGCGCTGGTCGACGGTCGGCGTCTCGGCCAACGTGATCGACGCCTCGTACAATGCGCTGCACGACGCCATCACCTGGAAGCTGTTCCACGACGGCGTGCGCAACTGACGAACGATGACGGCGCTTGCTCCGGCGGTGATCCTGGTCGGCACGCAGCTCGCCGAGAATATCGGCATGACGGCGCGCGCGATGCTCAATTGCGGCCTGACCGACCTGCGCCTGGTGCGGCCGCGGCCGCAATGGCCGAATGAGCGCGCCGCAGCCGCGGCGGCGGGCGCCGACGCGGTTCTCGATGGCGCACGCATCTTCGGCACGACGGCGGAAGCGATCGCCGACCTGCACTATGTTTATGCGACGACCGGCCGTGCACGCGAGATCGTCAAGCCGGTGGTGACCGGCCGAGCCGCCGCCGCGGAAATCCGCGAGCGTGGTGCGCGCGCGGAAAGATCCGGCCTGATGTTCGGGCCGGAGCGGACCGGCCTGGAGAACGACGACGTGACGCTCGCGCAGTCGATCCTGCGCGTGCCGCTCAATCCCGAGTACGGCTCGCTCAACATCGCGCAGGCGGTCCTGCTCGCGGCTTACGAGTGGCACCTGGCGGCCGACGCGACGCCGGCGCGCGTGGCACCGGATTCGATGGCCGAGAGCGCCACGAGCGGCGAGGTGAACGAGTTCCTCGACCGGCTCGAGGCCGAGCTCGTCGAATGCGGCTTCCTGCGCAATCCCGAGATGCGCCCGACCATGGTCCGCAACATCCGCGCCATCTTCATGCGCGCCGGGCTGATGACCCACGAAGTGCGCACCCTGCACGGAATCGTGACCGGGCTGACCGAGCGCCCACATGCCGCCTCGGCAGCGCCGCGCGGCTCGGCCGGGTCGCGCCAGCCGGTGCGCCGGCCGCGCAAGGTGCCCTAACAGATTGGAAAACCGGCATACATGCCGCGCAAGCGGGACTGGCAAAGCGTTTGACAAGCGAAGGTCGCCAAGTATATTACCGCGACTTTGGCGGGACGGGCCGGTCGCATGACGGCGACATTTGGCTCGGCCGCCTGTTTCTTTTTCCGAAATATCCCTTCGGCCCGGATGAGGCGATGAGCAAGCGCGAAGAATCGAAGTACAAGATCAACCGGCGGCTCGGTGTGAATTTGTGGGGCCGCGCGAAGAGCCCGCTGAACAAGCGCGAGTACGGCCCCGGCCAGCACGGCCAGCGCCGCAAGAAGCCGTCCGAATACGGGCTGCAGCTTCACGCCAAGCAGAAGCTCAAGGGCTACTACGGCAACATCACCGAGCGGCAGTTCCGCAAGGTCTATGCCGAGGCCGCGCGCCGGAAGGGCGACACCGGCGAGAACCTGGTCGAGTTGCTCGAGCGCCGTCTCGATGCGGTCGTCTACCGGCTCAAGCTGGCGGTGACGCCGTTCGCGGCTCGCCAGCTCGTGAGCCACGGCCATATCCGCGTCAACGGCAAGAAGGTCGATGTGTCGTCCTACGTGGTGAAGGACGGCGATACGATCGAGCTCAAGGGCAAGGCCAGGGAGCTGGTGGGAGTGCTCGCGGCGATCCAGTCGCAGGAGCGCTCGGTGCCCGACTACCTGTCGTTCAGCGAGGGCGAGATGAAGGGCACGTTCGTGCGCGCCCCGAAGCTGTCCGACGTGCCTTATCCGGTGCAGATGGAACCCAACCTGGTGGTCGAGTTCTACTCGCGCTGATCCGCAACCGGCCCGAAACGAAAAGCCGCCCCTTGGGGCGGCTTTTTTTGTTTACGGGTGCGTGGGTCTCTAACGCAGGATGACGAGGTATGCGATGAACATCCCGATTAGCGCCAGCGCTATCGACGTGAACATGACGTAGCGCACGAAGCCGCGCGGCTGGCCCTGGCGCGCGTCGGCTACGCTGATATCGCGGCCCTTTTGGTCGTCTGTCTCGGCTGCCATGCCAACAAAACGGCTTGGCAGGCGCGCGGGTTCCGCAAGCTTCTCAGTCGGCGTCGACCGTTTCCTTTTCCGCCGGCGCGTCTTCTTCCAGCTTGCACGGCGCCGCCGCGTCGCCATGCCAGCTCCGCGCCAACGCGTTGATCCGGTCGAGCACCTCGCTCAGCTCGCGCCCGCGCTGGGCGAGGGCATACGTGACCTGCGGCGGAATCGTCGGCGCGTAATGGCGCTCGATCACTTCGGCTTGCTCAAGCATGCGCAGCCGCGCGGTCAGCACTTTCGCGGAGACGCCGGACACGCGGCGCTTCAGCTCGCCGAAGCGGGTCGGCCCGTTCGAGCGCAGCACCCAGAGGATATAGGTGGTCCACGGTCCCATCAGCAGGCGCAGCACGGCGTCCATCGGGCAGCCCATCGGGCTCTTCGGCAGTGGCACTCGCGGTCTCCTGTTCGACTGGAGCTGATAGTTACTTATAGGTACCTACTTTATTCAGGAAATCAAGCCCCCAAATCAACCATGCTACCGGCTGCGAGCACCTCTGAGGACATACACCGATGCTACCCAGCTTGTTCGTTTCGCACGGCGCGCCGACGCTGATTCTGGAAGACGGGTCCACCTGCCGCTTCCTGCGCGGGTTGAGCGCGTCGTTCGGGCGGCCAACGGCCGTGGTCGCTGTCTCGGCCCACTGGGAAACGGATGAGCCGTGCGTGAGCGCCGCCGCCAGGCCGACGACCATCCATGACTTCTACGGGTTCCCCGACGCGCTGTATCGCATGAACTATCCGGCGCCGGGCGCACCCGCACTGGCGGAGCGCGCGGCGGCGCTATTGTCGAAGAACGGGATTGCGAACCGCACCGATGCGGAGCGCGGCCTGGACCACGGTGCGTGGGTGCCGCTGATGCTGATGTATCCGGCCGCCGAGATTCCGGTGCTGCAGCTCTCGGTCCAGGCGCACCGCGATCCCGCACATCACCTCGCGGTCGGGCGCGCGCTCGCGCCACTGCGCGACGACGACGTGCTGATCCTCGGCAGCGGGGGAGCCGTCCACAATCTTCGCGCACTTTCGCGTGAACGGCCCGGGCCGCCGGCTGCGTGGGCGCAGGGTTTCGACGACTGGCTCGTGGAGAAAGTCGAGGCGCGGGCGATCGACGACCTCACTTTGTACCGCGAGTGCGCACCGGACGCGGTTCAGGCGCATCCGCGCGACGAGCATCTCCTGCCGCTCTTTGTGGCGCTCGGTGCCGGCGGCGAGAAAGCGGTTGGTAAACGCGTTCACGCCGGATTTACGTACGGATCGCTCAGCATGGCCGCGTTCAGCTTTTCCTAACCCGATCACTCCATCGTGACCATGCGCAACCGCCAAGCTTCGATCGCCGTAACTTTAGACAGATTGCGGAGAGCTGCCGTGCGAATGTGGTCGAGACATCCCGAGATGGCAGCGGCGTGGTTCCTCGCCGTGCTGCTGCTCGCAGCGGTCGGCACGGCGCCGTGGGAGAAGCTGCGCGCCAGCCACCCGTCCGGCGTGGTCGACGTGGCGACGCAGCGCTTCGAGATCAGGCTGCCCGGCGGGCTGCGCAGCGGCCTCGATGAAGCCGATCACCGCCACGACGCGCGATTTCTGGAGATCCATCCGGAAGGGCCGTAAGCTCGGCGTCTATCACATCGCCGTGATCGGCCGCTTCGGCGTGGCGTGATATCCTCCGGGCCATGCCGACACTCGCGATCGTCAGTCGCCG
>JBQTJO010000305.1:0-8085 GCA_052387015.1 Gemmatimonadota bacterium | reverse complement strand
CAGGAGAACACGACGTCCACCGAGCCGAGCTCGACATCGCCTGCGCTCGCATACCGCAAGTTGCTGCCAGGCACCACCTTGCCAGTCTCCGCCTCAGACGTGGCGAAGCGCAGGCCGAGGCCCGCGTGGCGCGCGAGCAGCGCCCCCAGCTCCTGCCCGGTGTACCCGCTCGCGCCCAGAATGCCCGCTGTTTTGATCGGATTATTATTCATCTTCTCTGCATAAATATGCGTAAGAGGATGAGGCAAGTCAACGGCTTGAAAGGCCGTGTTTTACTCGATTTCGGCGAGCTGCTCGATGCGCTTCTGGATCGACCCGAGATGGGCCGGATCGCGGAGAATGACGAGAATGGTATCGTCGCCGGCGAGGGTACCGAGAACCTCCGGCCACTCCTCCCAGTCGAGCGCCTCGGAGACGGCCTGCGCGCCACCGACCAGGGTCTTCACGACGAGAAGATTGCCCGTGCCCTCGGCGCCGACATAGAGGGTCGGGAGCAGACGCGCCAGCGGCGGCCGCTGGTCGCTTTCGGGAATCGTGTAATACGTGCCCCCGCCGGAGTCTGGCATCTTGACGAGACGGAGCTCGCGGATATCGCGCGAGAGAGTGGCTTGGGTGACGTCGAAATCACGCTCGACCAGAAGCTCGCGCAACCGTTCCTGGCTGGCGACGCGATGCTGCTCGACCAGCTCACGGATTGCGGTGTGGCGCTGTGCTTTACCCATTCACGTAAATATAGCCGAGCAGAGTGCCGTACACAGCGTGCACGAACAGGAGCACGAGGGGCGTCGCACGGCCGAGTTTCCAGCCGAGCAATCCCGGCGGCTGCGCACCGGCGCAGCGACGGCCAGCGAGAGGAAGCAGCAGCCCGGCGAGCAGCCCATGGCTCACTCCCGCGCTGAGGCCGACAATGGCTTCGGCGCGGTCGAGGTATGCGAACAGCAGGCTGTACGCGAGCGGAAAGATCACGATCAGCGCGGTCATGCGCAGCGCGCCCGCCAGCAGGAGACTCGCAGCGCGCGTACTGCCGAAGAGGCCGCAGCTCCAGTAGGCGCGCGGCAGGTAGCGCGTAGCCCCTGCCCTGCGCAGCAGCGTGAGCACCCAGGTGCTGATGACCACGGCGGTCAAGCCGCTCCACAGGAGCAATGGCCACGAGATCGTCGTCAGCAAAGTCACCGGGTTATTATCTCGAGATGATGACGAATGCGGCAATGCGGCAGCGCCAAAACAAAACGGCGGGGCTTTCACCCCGCCGTTCGCTATTGCCAGCCGCCGATCGTTACCGGTTCGCTGTATTGTCCAGGGCAGGCCGGTTCGTTGCACTGGTCGACGTCATGTCGCCTCTGGCGCCGATCGTGTAGACCCTTCCTCCTACAAATCCGACGCCGGTCCGGCTGATCGCGTTCGTGCTGGATCCAGCCGTGCGCGTACCCAGGTTGTAGAGTCCCGGTGTCAGACAGGTGAACGCGCCTGCCGACTTGTACGCCACTTCACTGCCGAGCTGGATCTGCTCGCCTGACACCGTACTCGTGGCATACAGCGTCATGGCATTCGAATTGGCGATCGCGTTGACGAATCTCACGCACGCGACCGTATAGTCGATGGGCGGGAGGTTGTCCTCGACCATGAAGGCATCTACGCGCTTGCTACCCGCGTCGTAGAATCCGCTCTGATAGAACGAGTAGAGCTTAGCCTCGCTCAACCTTCCGGACAGATTCGAGATCGGCAAACCCTTGTCGGTCGCGCCCGCAATTCTTCCCGAGATCGCGTACTGTCCGGGATCGAGCGCCGTATACAAGCCACCACCGGCCGCGCTGCCGTAATTGGTGCCATTGTTCGACTCGACTGCGCTGGTGGAGGTCACCGCCGTCAGCTTCGCATCATTGGCGTAGAAGTTCACGCCGGGTGCGCCTACGCCGAAGTTGAAGAACTTGAGGCGCGCCATGCCGGTTATCGGCTCAATGATCTCATCCTCCTGAACGGCATTCTTGTCGCAGGAGGCGAACGCGGCTGCGCAAAGCAGCATCAATATCGATCGATAAATTTTCATATTACGGTTCAATGATCCACATGGGTTTCGTGTGGTAATCCAGCGCGAGTCCGCCGATCACCGTCAGGGCCGGGATGTTCCACACATACTCTGAGTTGAAGCGTGGCCGGATGCGCTGGGCGATCTTGCCGCCGTTATCCGCGTACAGGTTCGTGGGCGGCGCGAAGCCGGGATAGACCTGCTTGCCGCTGGCCGGATCGATGTCCGTGTAGTGATAGCGCCGCATGTCGAGCCACAGCTCGTTATGCCCCCAGCCCCACAGCGCGATGTACTTCTGCGACATGATATGGGTCAGCGTCAGGTTCGCCGGTGTGATCTCCGGCGAAGCGAGGAAGGCTGTCTTCTCCGCCGCGGTGATCGTGCTGGCCGACTGCGAGCCGATCTCCTGGTTGCGCGCATTCACGAAATCGATGTGCGCGGAGATTCCATTCCGGTACGCAGTCGCGGCTGTGCCCTTGTCGCCCATCCGATAAGCGGCTTCCGCCTTGGTGAACTGCAGCTGCGCATACGTCAGCAACGGAATCTTCGCGACGTCATCGAAAATATAGCGGCCCGCAACACCGATGCCGCCGGCGCCGGCGAAGCCGAAGAAGTTGTTGGGCCGCTGCGCGGTGGTCAGCGCGCCGAAGCCTACGACGTTCGGATCCAGACCCCGATACTGGCCGTCCGGTGAGGGCGACAGCATCCGGCTCAGGCGCGGGTCCACCACGCCACCGAAGTGCGTGCCGTCCATCAGGTTCAGGATGAACCGGGTCTGCCGGTAGTTCGTGATGTTGTTGCGCGTGCGTCCCCAGAAGTTGCGATCTTCGTTGCCCGGTGACGCGCCGGGGTAGTTGAACAGCGCATCATCCGCGTTGCCCGTAAACGACTTGTCGACCGCGGCAAGCACTTCGGTCGGCTTGTAGAGCGCCGGCTTGTTCGAGTAGTGATTCAGGTTCAGGGCGAGCATGCCGTACGCCAGCTTCAGCCACTTCGTGCGATCGCCGTTGTACAGCTTGTCGCCGCGCGCCAGATACTCCTGGTCGACCGCGCCATCCGTTCGTGCGAGATTCTTGATGGCTTCGTTCAGCAGACGCTGGACTTCCTGATACGCGAATTCCTGCGTGTCGTAATCGAAAGCGAAACGGGACTGATCGATTGCCTGCTTGACGATGATCTCGCCGTGCAGATCCGTCAGCACCTGCCAGCCCCACGCTTTCAGAATGTAGCCGACGCCCAGCAGGTCCCAGCGCTCCTCCGCCTCGGACTTGGTCATCATGTCGACCAGGTTCTGCCCGAGCGTCCAGTACACGTCGCGCCACTGCTGCGCGGCGTTGTCACTGCCGGGGTCGTAGCCCATGCGGTCCCACGTGCTGAGCGACGTCCCCGGCAGCGTCCACTGCTGCGTGTAGCGGCCGACGAAGCGGCCATCGAACTGCGGCGACGTCACCATCCAGTGGACCATGGCCGGCAGGTATAGGTTCGCCGTGACCACCTCGGGTCCGTTCGGATTCGTGTTTACATCCAGGAAGTCCTTGCAGCCGGTTGCAACCGTGGACATGCCGGCGACGAGCAGGACCGCTGATATGCTTGTCATCGATGATCTCATGTTCAGAACCCCAGCTTGAAGCCGACGTTGATGCCGCGCGGCAT
This sequence comes from Gemmatimonadota bacterium, assembly GCA_052387015.1. Taxonomy (GTDB): domain Bacteria; phylum Gemmatimonadota; class Gemmatimonadetes; order Longimicrobiales; family RSA9; genus CBJLQC01. The sequence continues at coordinate 4,406 of JBQTJO010000305.1, read as the reverse complement.
CGGGAAGTTGGCGTAGTCGATGCCGACGCCGCCCGAGCCGCCCAGGGCGGCCGTGTTGCCGTTCACGATTGGGTCCAGCCCCGAGTAATTGGTGAGCAGGAACAGGTCGGTCGCGGTCACGTAGACGCTGGTGCTCTTGGCACGCAGGAATGATCCTGCCGGGAAGGCGTAGCTCACCGTGACATCCCGCAGCCTCAGCCAGTTGATGTCCTTCTCGATGAACAGCTCCTCGCTCATGCCGGTGTAGTAGCTCGTCTGTTCGACCGGCCTGACGACAATGGTGTTGATCGTCGGGTTGGGGCTGTCTTGTTTGCCGTCCCGCAACACGCCCTTGATAACGCGCGGCTCCTCGCGATCGAGCGTGCGTGGCGTGAGGCCGCGGGCAGTCAGGAAGTGCTGGGTTGCGTTGAAGACATCGCCGCCCTTGCGGATCTCGGCGAGGAAGTTCACTGCCAGCCGCTTGTAGCGGAACGAGTTGGTGACGCCGACCGTGAAGTCCGGCTGCCGGTCGTAACCGCCTTCCACGAACGTGGTATGCCGGACCGGCAGGCCTGAGGTCGGATCGATCAGGATCGCGCCCTTCATGCCCGCGCTGTCCGACTCGACCCGGCGATAGAACATGCCGGTCAGCGACATCGTGGACTGGCCGGGTTGCACGCCATTGCGCACGTTGCCGTACAGCCACGTATCGGAGTTGTACGATTCCGGCAGCTCGTTCGGCAGGCTCAGCACCTCACCTCGGACGCTCGTGAAGTTGGCGAGTACGTCCCAGGAGAAGTCGCGCTTCAGGACGGGCGTGCCGCGCAGCATCAGCTCGAGCCCCTCGTTTCGGGTCGAGGCGCCGTTCAGGTTGAACAGAATGAAACCCGTGGCGTAGCTGCCGCGGATATTGTCGACGATCTGGTCCTCGGTCTGCTTGCGGAACCAGGTGGCGTCGAGGCCGAGCCGGTCGTTGAGGAAGCTCAGCTCCGCGCCGAACTCGTACGACCGGGCGAACTCCGGACGCAGGTTCAGGTTCGGTCCCCAGAAGCTGTAGCCGTAGCCACCGAAGGAGGTCGGCTTGAACTCCAGCGCGGGCCGGAACGCGTAGGGTCGCGCATCCCTGCCGACTTCCGCCCAGGCCGCGCGCACCTTACCGGTGACGAAGCGGCGCACACCCGGAATTGCATCCGAAAACACGAAGCTGGTCGACACGGACGGATAGAAGAAGGAGTTCCGCTCCTGCGGGATCGTCGACGTCCAGTCGTTCCGGCCGGTCAGCGTGACGTACAGGTAGTGCTTGTAATCGAGCACGGCCTTGCCGAAGAGACCAACCAGGCGCCGCTGACTGATCGTGGTCCGGTTCGATCTCAGATTCGTGTTGTTCATCGAGACGAAGTTCGGATCCAGAAAATCGCGGCCGAGCAGGCCGTTGTACGTCGACTTGTTATCCGTGATCTGGTTGCCGAGCGTGCCGCTGATCGACAGGTCCTGCGTGATCGACACCGGATTGAAGTTCAGCAGCGTCTGCGCGTTGATATTGCGCGTGATATCGTCGGTCTCGTCGAGAATGCCGTTGGATGAGGCTCCCAGCGTGCTTTCCGGATGGCGCAGCGACAGCAGCTGCGTCGTGTAGTTGTCCACGCCAATGTTGGTCTTCAGGTTGCCCCACGTGAACGGCGTGAACGTGAGCCCGAAGTTGACGTTGATGCGGTTGGTCAGGTCGTGGCGGCGGTTCTTCTCGAGGCTGAAATACGGATTGTCCACCTCGCGGCCTTCCGACAGGCTGGTCAGCCTGAGACGGGTGCCCGCGGGTGTCAGGTACTGCTTCGCATCGACGGTGTCCGGCCACACGAGCAGTCCAATGAGCGGACTGGCCGTGCCCTTGTAGGGCTGGTCGTTGACCACGTGGCTGTACTGCATCATCACGTCGGCCTTCAGCCAGTCGGTGACCTGCGCGCGCGAAGATCCGGTCACGTTGATGCGATCGTACTTCGTGTTGCGAATGACGCCGGTCTGGTTGGTCGTGCTCGCGGCCACGCGGTACGTGAGCCGGGCGTCAGCCGTGCCGCCGCTGAACGACAGGTTGTGCTTCTGCGTCACCGCGGTCTGGAAGAAGCCGGAGACGTTGTCGAAGAATCGCGTCCCCTCGGGGTACGGATCGCCGTAATAGAGAAACGTCGTGCTGCCGACCGAGCTGGGTCCGAACTTTTGCTGGATTTCGGGCCGGCCACCGGTCGCTTCGAGCCGGATGCTGTTGCTGTATTCCATGCTGTTGACGCCGGCCTTGCCGCGCTTCGTCGTGATGACGATCGCGCCGTTGGCCGCGTCGATGCCGTAGAGGGCCGCCGCTTCCGGGCCCTTCAATACGGTCAACGATTCGATGTCTTCCGGGTTGAAGTCCGCGGCGCGGTTCGTGTAGTCGACGCCGCGATTGTTGAAGGCGACCGCCGAACCCGGAGCATCGGACGCCAGCACGCCGCTGTTGAGCGTCTTGTTGTCGATCGGCAGGCCGTCGATGATCATGAGCGGCTGGTTGCTGCTGCTGATCGAGCTGACGCCGCGGATGACGATCGACGTCGACGCGCCCGGAACACCCGACGTGCTGGTCACATCGACGCCGGCCACGCGACCCGCGAGCGCGTTGATGAAGTTCTCGCGCTGCGTCTGCGCGATAGCCACGCCCTGAACCGTCTGTTGCGCGGTTCCGAGCGCCCGGCGCGCGGTGGTCTCACCGAGCGCGGTGACTTCGATCGCGTCGAGGCTGATCGCCGCCGTCTTCAGCTCGACGTCGATGAGGTTGGCGCTACCCACGGTACGCTCCACCGGAGCCGTGCCGACGAAGCTGAACTGCAGAACCTGTCCCGCCACGGCATTGATCGAATACCTGCCTTCGGTATTGGTCAGGGTACCGCTGCCGGTTCCCTTGATCACGATCTGCACGCCGGACAACGGCGTGCCCTGATCGTTCGTTACCCTTCCGGTGATCGTTCTCTGCTGTGCGAACGCTTGCACGGCAAAGAGCAACGATGCCACCGCCACCGCCAGGACTCGTCTTTTCATAATGAAGCGTACCGGGTTTTGAAGAGTGAGTTACTCCGAACAGCGCACACGCCTGCCGGCTGCCAGCACGCAGAGCCGTGCCCGATGGCACAGCCACACAATGCTCGTGCGTTGATCGCCACGTGACTGACGAGAATCTCTTTTTAGGTTGTTATAGGGAATAGCTTGCGCAATCCAACGCCTGATTATTCGCAGGCCTCGAGTCTAAAGTCAAGTCCGGCCCCCCTTAACAGCGCTTGCCCAGCCATCAGGTCCGGCGTCACCGGACCTGAACCGACCCGCTCATACCGTCGTGAATCGTACATTCGTAGCTGAAAGTCCCGGCGGTGTTGAAGGTGCGCGTGCCCGACCCCGAGCCGAAGTTGCCGAGATTCGACGGTGCGCCCGCGCCACCACCGAAGGTGACGTTGTGGACCGTGCCGCTCGTATTGGTCCAGGTCACCGCCCCACCGCGCGCCACCGTCACCGCCGATGGCGCGAAGGCGTACGTCACCGCGCCGTATGTGTAATCGCCCGAGTTCGCGCGCATCTGCACTTCCGCCCTGCTCGGCGCGCCACCGGAGTTGTTCGGGCTTCCTGAGGGCGCGCTCGGGTCGTCGGCAGCACCACCGCCACCGCACGCAAGCACGAGAAGGCTGGCTACCACCACGCTTCGGTTCATCGCAAGGCTCCGGGATGGAAATGCGTGTGGTTTACCAAGAAGAACGCGGCGGCCGGTAGCGGTGTGACAGGGTCTGAGCCCGCATGAAAAAAGGCTGCCTGAAGTCAGCACCGCCTGCGTTCTTCTGAGATGTAAGATGACCTTTTAGAACAGAGGCCCCGGGCGGACTCGAACCGCCGAATAAAGGTTTTGCAGTTCTGTCCAGGCGTTTGCGAGCGGTTGCGTATTTCCCTAACGCGCTTTACTACCAGCTACTTAGCCCGCCTTCGGAGTTTTGCCGGTTTGGGCACATTTGCGTATTTTTGCGGCGAAAGTGTGCCATCAAGTGTGCCATCCCGCCCAAAGTTATCGAAACCCCGAAAGATTCACAGTCTTCGCGATTCAGAATGGCCTGGTTTACTGTCGCCTCTCGTAGCGGATCGCCACCGCTCGAATCATCGTGACTGCGGGCGTACCTGGGTTGATCGACCGCGAGACAGCAGCGACGAGTTGGTTGTCCGTTGGCAAAACAATCAGCGCATCCGCTCCCAAGCTACGCGCCTTCTCCCGTAGCAGCCCAGCGGCTTCCGGTCGTGATGCGGTACTGAGTTCCGCCAGCCGTTCGTATGGACGCTCGGGAAAAGACGTGTAGATCGGCACAATCTTCGAAGCAGACGGATAGATGTTGTGCGTGAGCATGCGGACCGAAACTGCGGAGGTTGCG
>JBQTJO010000304.1:0-3560 GCA_052387015.1 Gemmatimonadota bacterium | reverse complement strand
CGACCGGAATCTCGAAGCCGCCGGCGCGGCTGCGCCCGCCGCCGTAGTACCGGCCGCGGCCATCGGACCCGAGCGCGCTCTTCAGGTACTGGTCCACATCGAGCGTGAGCTTGGATGTGCGCATGCTGCCCACCACGACCTCGCGCTCGCCCTCGCCGACCAGGATGCCGTAGACGATCGCGGTGTGAACGTTCTCTTCCGAGAGCAGGAAGTCGGTCGCCTGCGGAATCGCGTCGCGATCCGCATGGCGCAGGTAGCCGACGCCCGCGATCGAGAAGCCGCCGATGGTCGCCCGATCGGTCAGCGCAATACGGATGACCTCCATCGTGCCGCGCGAACGCTGCACCCGCAGAATCGACTCGAGCAGGAGCGGATCGTGATGGCGCGACAGGAACGAGCCCGCCGCATACTCTTCCGGCCCCGCCCGAATGAAGCCGAGCGTTTCCGTGCGCAGTGCGTGCACCAGCGCGGTCGCCAGGTGCACGTGCGCTTCCTTCTCGGCATCGAGCGTGACGATCTCACCGCTGCGGATGTAATCGGTGAGGATGGTCGCGGCCGCGCCCACCGGCCGGATGTCGGAGAACTCCGGCTTCAGCAGACCCTGCGGTGCGTGGTGATCGATGATGGCGACGGTCGGTACTTCCGCCTGCGCGAGCCGGTCCATCAGTCGCGTCGTCGTGCCCTGGTTGTCGATGAAGACCGCGCCATCATACTTATCGATCGGCATGCCTTCGGTGAAGCGCGTCAGCTCGATGTCGAGCGCCTGCACCAGGGCGAGGTTCTCCTGATGGCTGATGCGGCCCTCGTAGATGATATCGACATCGATGTCGTAGCGCTCCGCCAGCAGCCGGTACGCCAGAGCCGAGGAAATCGCATCAGGGTCGGGAAAGTCCTGCAGCGCGGCAATGTGCCGCTCACCCTTGTGCCGCGCGAGAAACGCGCGAAATGCGCCAGCGCGTGCGTCGTCGCCGAAGTGAATCGGCTCTTCGGCTATCGCGGGTCGTGGGAAATCGTGAAATCGTTCCGGCTTTGCCATTCCAGTCAATCTGCCGCTTGATCCGCCACATGCCCGACCTCGGGCTTGGGTTGATGCTCGGGCGGCAATCCAAGCAGCTCGCGCAGCTCCGCTCGATCCATGACTTCCTTCTCGAGCAGCTTGCGCGCAATCGCCTCCAGGAAGTCGCGGTCGCGGCCCAGGATCTCGAGCGCGCGCGCGTAGGCTTCCACCACCAGACGCCGCACCTCGCCGTCTATGACCTGCGCCGTCGCCTCGCTGTACTCGCGCTGCTCCGGCACCGCCTGGGGCTGCAAGAAGGTACCCCGGGCGCGCCCGAATGTCACCGGCCCGACCGCCTCGGACATACCCAGCTGGGTTACCATCTGGCGCGCCATTTCGGTGGCCCGCTCCAGATCGTTCGAGGCGCCGCTCGAGATCTCGGCGAACACGATCTCCTCCGCCGCCCGTCCGCCCAGCAGCACGGTCAGCCGGTCCTCCAGCTCGCCGCGCTGAATCAGGTAGCGGTCTTCGGTCGGCAGCTGCTGCGTGTAGCCGAGTGCGGCGACGCCCCGCGGGATGATCGAGATCTTGTGCACCGGGTCCGCCGTTTCGACGCGCTCCGCGACCAGCGCGTGGCCGGCCTCGTGATACGCGACGATGTCGCGTTCCTTTGCATTGATCAAACGGTTCTTCTTCTCGAGCCCCGCAACGATGCGGTCGATCGCCGCATCGATGTCTTCCATGTGCACCGTCGTCTTGTTTTCGCGCGCGGCGAGCAAGGCTGCTTCGTTCAGCAGGTTCGCGAGATCGGCGCCCACGAAGCCAGGCGTCCGGCGCGCAATGACACTGAGGTCGACGTCCTCGGCCAGCACGACCTGCTTCGCGTGTACGCGCAGGATCGCCTCCCGCCCTACCACGTCCGGCCGATCCACGACGACCTGCCGGTCGAAGCGGCCGGGGCGCAGCAGCGCAACATCCAGAATCTCCGGACGGTTGGTCGCCGCCATGATGATGACGCCCGTCGCCGGATCGAAGCCATCCATCTCGACCAGCAGTTGGTTGAGCGTCTGCTCCCGCTCATCATGACCGCCCATCACACCGCCTACGCCGCGCTGCTTGCCGAGCGCGTCCAGCTCGTCGATGAAGATGATGCACGGCGCCTTCGTCTTGGCCTGCTCGAACAGATCGCGCACGCGCGCCGCACCCACACCCACGAACATCTCGACGAACTCGCTGCCGCTGATCGAGAAGAACGTCACGCCGGCTTCACCGGCGACCGCGCGCGCCAGCAGCGTCTTGCCCGTGCCTGGCGGGCCGACCAGCAGCACGCCCTTGGGAATTTTCGCGCCCAGCCGCGCAAACTTTTCCGGCGTCTTCAGGAACTCGACCACCTCGACCAGCTCCTGCTTCGCCTCGTCCGCGCCCGCCACATCGCTGAAGCGTACGCCCGTGCCTTCCTCGCCCATGATGCGCGCGCGATTCTTCCCGATCGTCATCACGCCCTGCGCCGGATTGATGCGCCGCATCATCCAGAACCAGAACAGCAGCATGATGCCGATCGGCAGCAGCCAGCCGATCGTCTGCACGAACCAGCCTTGCGTCGTGCCTTCGTATTTGACGTTCTTCGATTCGAGCAGCGGGATCAGCTTCTCGTCAGCCGGCACCCGGATGGAGGTCACGATCTCCGGCGCTCCCTTCCGCACCAGGCTGTCGACGACGGTGGCGCGCATGACCTCCGGTCCCAGCACGACCTGCGAGATGCGGCCGGCTTCGACCTGCTTCTTGAATTCGCTGTACGGCACCTGCTGCGTGTTCGCGCGGCTCAGCACGTAATTCAGGGCGATCAGCAGAACGAAGGCGAGAATGAAATAGGCGATCGAGAAGCGCGTTCGTCGGTCGCCCATCACGGGCGGTATGCCGTGCCGTCGCTCCGGCCGGTTTCTGCGCTCCGATGGCTTGCGGCGGTCCGCCGGGCGGGTGCGTCGATCCTCATCAGTCATGGCCCGCCATAGGGGGCAAGGACTGTTCCGACTCGCTATGTTACGCCCCATGACGTCCCTTCAAGCGATCCAGGAGGCGGCCGAAGCGATCGCCGGGCGGGTCCACCGCACGCCGCTGTTGTCATCGCGTACCCTGTCCGAGCGCTGCGGCTGCTGGGTCTCACTCAAGGCGGAATGTCTCCAGAAGACCGGCTCCTTCAAGGTGCGCGGCGTCTTCAACCGGATCCGCGGTTTGAGCGATGAGGAACGCGCGCGCGGCCTGATCGGGATTTCCGCGGGCAACCACGCGCAGGCGCTCGCCTATGCGGCGGCCATCGAAGACGTGAGCTGCACGGTCGTGATGCCGGCGCACGCGTCCGAGACCAAGGTCGACGCCAGTCGCGGCTACGGCGCGCAAGTCGTGCTGCACGGCGATGTGTTCGGCGCGTTCGCGCTGATGGAACAGCTGCGCGAGGAGCGCGGCCTCGTGCTCGTGCATCCGTATGACGATGCGCACGACATCGCCGGCCAGGGCACCAACGGCTAGGAGATCAAGGACGACCTGCCCATCGCCGATAACGTCA
>JBQTJO010000303.1:0-2080 GCA_052387015.1 Gemmatimonadota bacterium | reverse complement strand
GGTCGGCCTCACTTTCGATAGTCAGGGCGCGATCATCGCCGCCGCGGCCGAGCTCCTGCGCGAGGGCCTTGATGGTGGTCAGCGGCGTCCGCAGGTCGTGTGAGACCGCGGCGATCAGTGCATCCTTGAGCCGGCCGGCCGCGCGCAACGCATCAGCGCGCTCGACTTCCGCAGTCAGCCGCACGCGCTCGACGCCGAGCGCCGCGTAGTAGGCGAGCGCTTGCGCAAACCGTCGCTGCGGCTCGTCGAGCTGTATGGCGCGATCGTCCGAGAGGCGGAGCAGTCCGACGCCGGCGTCGCGCACACGCAGCGGCAGCACGACGACGCGCGCATCGGATTGCATCAGGCCGGATGCGCGCGCATCGCCCAACTCCCTGGTCAGTGCATGCACACCGCCGCCGACGCGCCGCACGATGACGGCGTCGTGCTCGATCGCGTAGTCAAACATGCTCTCGACCCGTTCGTCGGGCACCGGCTCGTAGCCTTCACGCACGGCGTGGCCAACGCGGCGAAAGCCGCCCGCAGCCGAATGCGCGTCATAAACGTCGCACGCACCCAGTCCGAGCGTGGTCTGGATGACGCGGGCGATCGCCTGGGTGGCGTCTTCGGCGCGACCGACGCTCAGGCTTTCGGCGCCGAGCGTGGCGAGCCGATTGATTTCCTCACTGCGCTCGCGCGCGCTCGTGGCCTGGCGCTGCTCACGGGCAAGCAGCTCCGCGGCAATCAGGCTCGTCAACAGGAATGCGAGCAGGACCAGCCAGTCACGCGCGTCCGCGATCGCCAGCGTATGGTAGGGGGGCAGCAGAAAGAAGTTGAAGCACACGAAGCAGAGAATCGCGAGCGCGAGACCGGCACGCCGGCCGGTGCGCGCGGTGCCGGCCAGGACGACCAGCAGATACGCGAGCGCCACGTGCGCCTTGTCGAGTGAATCGCGCAGCATGACCAGCACGACCGTGGTCACTGCGACCACGATCACCCAGCGCAGCGCCGCGCCCAGGTCGATGCCGAGCGGGTGTCGCTCAGCCAAGTTCGCGAAACCGATAGCCGACGCCCGGCTCGGTCACAATGAAGTGCGGGCGAACCGGATCCGGCTCGATCTTGCGCCGCAGATTCGCGACGTGCACGCGCAGATACGCCTGCGCGTCGCCCGTGGCATTGCGCCAGACTTCGCGAAAGATCTGCTGGTGCGTGAGCGTGCGGCCCGCATACCTGATGAATGCGCGCAGCAGGTCCCACTCGGTCGGCGTCAGATGGATTTCCGTCCCTTCCCGCGACAGCACGCGGCGCGCCAGATCGACGCGCAATCCTTCCACCGCGACCACGCTCGTGTCGAGCGGCGGCGGCGTTTGCGCGCGCCGCAGCTGCGCCCGCACGCGCGCCAGCAGCTCGGCCGGACTGAAGGGCTTCACCATGTAGTCATCGGCACCCGCGTCGAGCAGGGCGACCTTTTCCTTTTCGGAATGCGAGGCCGAGAGCACGATGATCGGCGCCGTCGACCATTTTCTAAGCTCGATGCAGACACTCAGCCCGGAGCGATCGGGCAAAGCGAGGTCGAGCACGATCAGGTCGGGCCGCCGCGCGGCCGCGCTGTCGATTCCCTCGAGCGCTGTGCCCGCCTCGAGCACACTGATGCCGGCCGCCGCGAGCGCGTTGCTCACCACGCGGCGAATCTGCGTTTCGTCGTCGATTACGAGCACGGCTGTGTGCTCCATCATCCCTCGAGCCGTTTGCGCCGGCCGTACGGCGTGACGCCGCGCGGTGCGGTCGTATTGCAGAAATGTGGCACGGGTTACGATATTTGCAACACCCGCCCACCGAATTCTCTGCCTCCCGAACTACCGTGAGATCGCCGCCGCGAATGGCATCGATTTGCGCGCCGTCGCCCGGATCATGACTGCGCTTCAGCAGCCTGCTAGAGATCCGCGGCCGGCAAACTCGAACCGCCGTAGACCAGCGCGACATTTATGAAGACGACGAGTGACCCGATACTGCCTCGATACGCAACTGTACATTGAGGCCGCGCGTGATCACGACAAAGCGGCCGAGCTGAAGGCATTTGTCGTGGCCGAACTGCCTTTTC
>JBQTJO010000302.1:0-6684 GCA_052387015.1 Gemmatimonadota bacterium | reverse complement strand
CCCCTACTCCCCTACTCCCCTACTCCCCTACTCGCGCCGCCGCACTCCGCCACCACATCTAATTCGGCCCGCTGATTGCCTGTTCTGCTTCCGGAGGTCGAATTGCTCGAGAAGAACAGGGCCATCATCGATGGCGCCGCACGGGTTGCCGGCGATATCGACGCCAGCGCGGTCATTATCGCCGCCTCGCTGCACGAGGAGCGCGACCTGCTCAAGCGCACGCTCGGCAATGGCGTGCGCGTCCTGACCACGGCGGGTGGCATCACACGTCATGCGCCCGAGGATGGCGAGGTGCTGGTCCTGCCGGAGGTCCGGCTGCGGCGCCGCGGGCGCGCCAAGATCGCGCTGCTCGAGGCGATCGCCGCAGGTTATCTCGAGGCGGGCCAGCGCGTGATCGTGGTATCCGGGAATGAGACGTCGGTGGGGCTCGAGCTCGACACCATCGCGGTCATCGAGCTGGACCATGACGAGGATTTCCTGGACGGCGAAAACGACGCGCCGCTTTCCGCGCTGCGCAAAGTCGCCGACCCCGCCGCCTTCGACGCAGTGCTGAATCTGTGCGTCGAGCTGGGCCGCGAAGGAAAGGAAGGCAAGAGCGCCGGCATGCTGATCACGCTGGGGGAGGACGCGCGCGTGATCGAGCACTCACAGCCGCTGGTGCTGAATCCGTTCGAGGGGCACCCGGAGGAGCGGCGCAACGTGCTCACGGCCGCGGCCCGCCGGGCGCTGGTCGAATTCTCAGGGATGGACGGCGCGTTCGTGCTGCGTAGCGACGGCGTGATCATGGCTGCCGGGCGGTATCTGCAGGATATCTCGGAGGTGCGGGTTCCATCCGGACTGGGCGCCCGGCACCGCGCCGCCGCCGCCATCTCGGCCGTGACGGGCTGCATCGCGTTCGTAGTTTCCGAATCGACCGGCGACACCCGCGTTTTCGGCGGCGGTCGTTTGCTCATGACTATCGAAAAGAACGACTAACCACCACTTTGACAGCATGATCGTTTACCTCAATGGCGAGTACGTCGACCACGCGAATGCGCGCGTCTCGGTCGACGATCGCGGTTTTCTGTTCGCCGACGGCGTGTACGAGGTCGCGCGCGTCTACGACGGCCGCGCTTTTCAGATGGCGCCGCACATGCAGCGCATGGCGCACGGGCTGGACGAGCTGCGCATTCGGAGCGACGTCGTAAAGCAGATTCCCGAGATCACCGAGCGGCTGCTCGATGAGAACGGCCTGCGTACGGGCGACGCGACCGTGTACGTGCAGGTGACCCGCGGCGCCGCGCCACGCGCGCACGCGTTCCCGTCGCCCGAGACGACGCCGACCGTTTACGTGATTGCCAAGCCGTTCCAGAATCATCCCGCCAAGTACTGGACGGACGGCGTCGCGGCGGTCACCGTACCGGACACACGCTGGAGCCGCTGCGACATCAAATCCATCGCGCTGCTGCCCAACGTACTCGCGAATCAACAGGCCAAGGAGCAAGGCGCGTTCGAGGCGATTTTTCTGCGCGACGGCGTACTCATCGAGGGCTCGCACTCGAACCTGTGGGGGGTGATCGACGGCGTGGCGGTCACCTATCAGTCGTGCGGCTATATCCTGGGCGGCATCACGCGCAAGCTGCTGCTCGAGCGGGCCGCCGAAGCCGGCGTCGAAGCGCGCGAGGCGCCGATCCACGCGCGCGATTTCGAGAAAGTCCAGGAGCTGTTTCTTTCGGGAACGACCACCGAGGTCATGCCGATCGTCAAGCTGGACGAGCAGACGGTAGGGGATGGCCAGCCCGGCCCGATCACCCGCAAGCTGCAGGAAGCCTACACGAGCTGGCGCTCCGATTAGCTATAGCCAAGCCCCGCACGGGCCGCCAAATTGGTGAAACACTGGGCTCATGATCCCATGATCCCATGCTCCCATGTTCCCACGCTCTAGAAGGTTTGGATATGGCACGTTCGCTCAACAAAGTCATGCTGATCGGCAACGTCGGCGCCGAGCCGGAAATTCGCACGACCGCGACCGGCAAGCGGGTCGCGAAACTGTCACTCGCGACCAGCCGCACGTACAACGATCGCACCGGTCAGAAGCAGGAGAAAACCGAATGGCATCGTCTCACCGCCTGGGACCGCACCGCCGAGATCATCGAGCAATACGTGCACAAGGGCGATCGCCTGTACGTGGAAGGCTCCATCGAGTACTCGCAGACCGAAGATGAGAACGGCAAGCCGCGCTACTGGACCGACATCGTCGTGCGCGACATGGTCATGCTCAGTGGCGGCGCAGGTGGTGGTGGCGGTGGTGGTGGTGGTAGCGGCGGGGGTGAGGATTTCGGCGGCGGGGCGCGACGCCGCCAGTCGGCACCCGCGCCGTCGCAGCCTTCGTCGCCGTTTCATGACGACGATGATGATCTGCCTTTCTAGCGATGATGCGATGAGGGCGATGTGAGCGATAAGAGCGAGCGATAAGAGCGATCGCTCTAATTGGGCGCTCTTATCACTCTCATCGCTATCGTCACTCTGATCGCGCGTATCTGGTTACTCGAGCGCGTAATACAACACGACGCCGGCAAGCGCCCCAATACCGGCAAAAATGACGGCATTGCCGATAGGACCACCGTAGTTCCCAAGCGCACCGGTGTAGTAAAGAGCTACGCCAGTCACAGCGCCGGCAATCATGCCCAAACCGGCGGCATCGATTGGCGAGATATCGCCTCGATCAGGTTCGACTGAGATATGTGGCTCGCGCACCGAGGGCGGTTGGACAAACCGTGATGCTTCCTGATCACCTGTCTCATCCCATGCGTCGAAGCGACATGGAACTCCAACAGCGTTGCTTATCAACTCCCCCCGATCGCATGGTCCATCCTTCGAGTCAGGACGTTTGACGCCGCTCGTCGATTGGGACCACAACTCGCTGAGCGGAAGCATCGCTAGGATCATGGCCGAAATTAGCAGAGGTCCTCGCATGCGCCGCTAAAAAGCGAAAGTTCTTAGAAAATCGCCGTAAGAATGAGGCGTGCAACCACCGCGACCGCCTGACGTTACGCTCCACCCACAGAACACCATGTCCGTCCAAAACCATTCTGTTCCCTGTCGAGTGAGGTTTGTACTGGTCGTGCCATCGATCAGCCGACCGACCGACGACCCCACGTTACGATTTGGCTCAATCTCGAATCGCGTATCGTCCTGATTCTCAACACAGGAATCTGAATTGCCGGCCGCACCGTCGTTACACGCTCCACGACTCCCGTAATTGGCGTGCTTGTCGCGTGCTACCCATACGCGCGCGTAACTACCGTGCTTGTCCGGATACTAGATCGGTGCCTGCGGGTAGTCACCATTGCGATAGTAGCTGCCGGAAGAGTCACAATCGATTAGCCAATGCGTACACCCGTAATGCGCGGACATGAACATCTCGTCAAGAATCCAGTGCTTCGTTCCGCCATCATACAAGACGTGCGCGACAACAAATTCGTTGTCGCCAAGGTGCGGTTCGCAACTGAGACCAAACTGTGCCAGCCCGGGACAATCAAAGCTGTTGCCACCGTCCTCGTAATACGCGAACATGTACATGATCTTTACCACCGTGCCGTTTTCAACTTTGACGGCCCAGTAAGGCTCTCTCCCGAGAACCTGATCATATGGATTTGTCGCCAGTAACGGTCGAAATGCGAGCGCCAGTTGATATTCGCATGAATCATCAAAGCCGTCCGAATCGGAGTCGTTGATCGAAGTAGCGGTGCAATCGTCTGTCGAGTAGTCGGCGCCAAGAAAGACTCCGGAGCACTCTGGACACAAGTCTCCCGGGGGAGGTGTGTTGATGCAGTGCGGGTCCGTTGGATCATAGCATGACCAGCGAATCGGCACCTTCACATCAGGTATGTCGCTCGCCTGCTTCGAAATCGTTGGTTCAGTAGACGACTCACATCCCAATAGGAATGCGATGCCAATGAGCATGAATATCCTGCGTTTGGTGAGAAATCCAAACATGCACTTCTCCTGCGTGGCGTTTTCTTGATGGCACGACGTGAACTTCGTAGGTGACAATGCGGGTCCCTTTCGACGTATAGCGGTCTCGGCCCGCTGGCAAGGTGACAGGTCTTGAGCGAGCGCACGGGCGGTAAACGCACTCTTGTCGCACGTTCTTATCGCCACATCGCTCATATCGCTCACATCGCTCTAATCCCTCTTATCACTAGGGCAGCGCCCGCCGCTGCTTCGCCGCTTCCCGCTCGGGCGGCAACGCGGGCTCCTGCCTGATCTCCAGCTCGCCCGGCGCGAAGTAGCGCGGCTCGACCTCGCCGTCCAGCACCACCCCTACGCTCTGCGTGTGGTACTCCGAGGCCATGACTACCGTGCCGTTGCGCCCGAGCACGGCCGGATCCTGCGGAAATTCTGCGATTTGCCGAATGCGAACGCGCGTGCCCTCCGGCACCGGCACCCACGGTATAGCCATGCGAGTCTCCTCTCTTGCTCGTAAACTGCAGTGACGGTATAGTCTTCGCGCCGCATGACGCAACGGAGAAACCATGGCGATTAACGGATCGGGTACCGGCGCACCGAACAAGCTCGCGCTCGCGGCCGGCTTCGGCATTGGCGTGCTGTGGGTCGCCATGGCGCTCTGGTGCCTGGTCGCAGGCGTCAACGGCTTCAGCGATGAACGGCCGGACTACGGATTGGCGTGGACGCTGGTCGGTGTGCTGCTACTCGCGGCAGGCAGTGCCGCACTGATCGGCACCTGGTGGCACCAGTTCGTGCTGAAGCGCCGCTACGCGCAGCACCAGCACTAGGCCTCTCTCCAAAAACCCAGCAGATCGCGATCGAACTCCTCGGGCGCCTCGCTGTATGCGGCCGCCCATTCTTCGAACGTCGGCAGTTCCATCTCATCGGCGAGCACTTCGGTCACCCGTGACACGACATTGCGGAAGCTGACGCCGTCTTCGGATTCACTGTCGGCAAGCGCGACGACGGCCTGGCCGATTGCGGCGTGCCAGTCGGGTTCGGTGTGATTAGGAAGCTGGAAATGCGAAAGCGGCGGCAACGCACCGGCCTGATCGGCCGACGCGCCCGTCGCACGCTCCGCGAGCAGATAGATCTCATCGGGGCTCAGCGCGAGGAATCGCTCGGCGATTCGGGCTGAGCACCAATCGAGATACTTGGCGCGGAGCATCGTGTCCTCGCTGTTGGACCCCGCCATGCTCCAGACCTGAAGTGAGATTCGTGTTCGCCGCCACGGTGTGCTCCGGTGGCGATGACCTGAAAATCCCGCTCCAGTTCACGCCGGACGACAGGGGGGACTGCCGTCCGGCGGTGCCAGCGTACGATTAGGGCGCCTGCGGCGTCAAGGGCGCCGACGCATTCACCGCCGCTCGCGAAACCAGAGTGTCATAAATCGTGCGCCGGGTCATGGCATAGAAGAGAATGCGGCTGAGCATCTCGGGATCGGTGCGCTGCACCTTTTCGACCTCCAATGCGACGCTCTTCGGCAACTGCACCCTCAACTCCACGGCACACGTGTCCCACATCGTTCGACCTCGAACTTCTTGAATTTTTGTGAATTTATCCTGGCGGGCCTGCGACCGGAATGACTCGCGTAATCGCGCCCTTGGCTCGTCGTGTGTAGCGGCGTGCAAAATAGGTGCAACGGGGCTGGGCGTCAAGCTTTTTCGTAAGCTGTTCGAAGACAAGCCGTTACATGGATCGTGTTGATTTGCAATGAGTTACGGGTTCACTTCGGTTCGATGAACCGGTTCGATCACGGGTCCGAAACGGCGCGATTTCACCAGCGTGCGCGGCGCGAAAAAACGCGCTGTCGGAACGCCTTTCGGCGGCTGCGCGGGCGCGCCGGCGGCTCCTGAATTCGGAACTAAAAACACATGTTTTCGGCGCCGCCCCCAGGCCGCCGCGCTTGAACTTCACTGCCGCCACGTTTAGCCTTCTCTTACCGCTCATGGCTTTTCCGACTTCCAGCTCTGATGCCTCGCACGTCGCGAGATCCGGCGCCCTCACGCGCACCCGCTGTCGTTCGTTCTGCTTTCTCGAGCATGATGGTGAGCCCTGGACCGCCTTCCTCGTCACATACGCCGAGAGCGACGCGCATTGGAAGGGACATTTCATGTTCCGCAGCGCGCTCAAGGCGCCTGATGCCGGTGAAATCCGGACCGCTGATCTCTTCGTGGAGAACAGCGAGGCGGCCATCGATGCGCGGGCGCGCAGTCTTGGCCGGCCGCTGCTTCAGGCGCTGCTCCAATCCGCTCTGCACACCCAGCAATCGAAGCGTGGCGTGTCGGGCGAGTACGTTCGCTGGTTCCGCGATCTGCTCGCGAAACATGCTGCGCAGCTCTCGAGCGATCGCAGCCATGACCCGGCGCGCTCGATGCAGCGCCTGAAGCAACTCTCCGATTCATACCGAGCCGACCAGGTCTCGCATCTCATCGCGCTGATCGAGCCCGACGCTTTCCGGCACGTGGTCGAGAAGCTGCTGGCTGGGCGAGAAATCGATTTTCGCGCGCGCGATCGCTTTCAGTTCGCGATGATCGTCGTGCAGGAGCTCGAGCGCAGGCTGCCGCTGCCGCCGTTCGAGGCCTGGGCGGAGGATTTTCTCGCCCACCGCGATCAATACGATCTGTATACGGAACGGCTGCATCAGGGGGAACTGCCGTGACGGAGTAGGGGAGGAGGGGAGTAGGGGAGGAG
>JBQTJO010000301.1:0-3530 GCA_052387015.1 Gemmatimonadota bacterium | reverse complement strand
GCGCACGCACGTAGCCGACTGCTGCCGGATCGTCGATGGGCGGGTCCGTATTCGGCATCGCGCAGACCGCCGTGAAGCCGCCGGCCGCGGCCGCGCGCGCGCCGGGCGCGATGGTCTCCGTGTGTTCGCCGCCCGGCTCGCGCAGGTGCACGTGCACATCGATCAGGCCGGGACAGACAATGAGATTGGCGACGTCGCGCACGTCGGCGCCGTCCGGTGCGGTGAGATGCTCGCCGAGCTGCGCCACTCGGTCCTCGACCAGCAGCAGATCGAGAACTCTTCCCAGCTTCTGAGACGGGTCGATGATCCGGCCGCCACGCAGCAGCAGCGGCCGCGCGTCACTCGCCATGCCGCGCAGCCTCCGCACTCTCAGGAGCACCGCCGGCCAGCAGATACAGCACGGCCATCCGAATCGCGACGCCGTTGGTGACCTGATCGAGAATGACCGAATGCGGGCCGTCGGCGACGTCGCTGTCGATTTCGACGCCGCGATTCATCGGGCCCGGGTGCAGGATGACCAGATCGCGCGGCGCGCGCTCGACGCGCTCGCGCGTGACGCCGAAGACGCGGTTATATTCGCGCAGGCTCGGCACGAAGCCCGCCTGCATGCGCTCGAGCTGGAGCCGCAGCACGTTCAGCACGTCCGCCCACTCGATCGCCTGCTCTATGCGCGGAAACTCGGTCACGCCGAACTCATCGATGTTGGCGGGCAACCGTGGGCGCGGCGCGCAGACCGCCACCTCAGCGCCCAGCTTGGTCAGGCCCCAGATGTTGGAGCGCGCGACGCGCGAGTGCAGCACGTCGCCGACGATGCACACCTTCACGCCCTCAATCCGGCCGATGCGGTCGCGAATGGTCAGCATGTCGAGCAATCCCTGCGTGGGGTGCTCGTGCCGGCCGTCACCCGCGTTGATGACGTTGGATGGAATGCGCTCGGCCAGGAACTGCGCGGCACCGGACGAGTGATGGCGCATGACCACCATGTCGATGCGCATCGCTTCCAGATTGCGCGCCGTGTCGACCAGCGTCTCGCCCTTCTGCAAGCTCGAGCCAGCGCTCTGGATGTTGACCGTGTCGGCCGAGAGGCGCTTCTCGGCAAACTCGAAGGAAATGCGCGTACGGGTGGATGCCTCGAAGAAGAGATTGACGATGGTCTTGCCGCGCAGCATCGGCACCTTCTTGATGGCGCGCTCGCTGACTTCCTTGAACGGCTCGGCGGTATCGAGAATGGCACGGATGCGATCGGGGGCGAGCTGCTCGAGGCCGACCAGGTCCTTGCCGAGCGACGTCGTCACCGCACTCATTGCGCGGCCCTCGGGACGATTTCCACCGCCAGAATGTTATCAACGGCGGGCACTCTGACTTCTACCACCTGATCGTTCGCGACGCTGATCCTTTTGCCGACGATGTCGGGCTGGATCGGCAGCTCGCGCCCGCCGCGGTCGATGAGCACGCACAGACGGATGCGCGCCGGCCGGCCGAAGTCGGCCAGCTCGTCGAGCGCCGCGCGCGCGGTGCGGCCGGTGTAGAGCACATCGTCGATGATTACGAGGCTGCTGCCGTCGATGCCGCCGGACGGCAGCCGCGTCTCCCCGAGCACGGGGCGCGGACCGATGGCGGTCAGATCGTCGCGGTACAGAGTAATGTCGAGTGTGCCAACGGGCGGGCGCTGCGATTCGGCTTCTTCGATCTCGTCGGCAATCATCCCGGCGAGGTGCACGCCACGCCGTTGAATGCCGACCAGCACGAGAGCCGCAACGCCCTGGTTCTTTTCGACGATCTCGCGAGCCATGCGCGAGAGAGCGCGCGCGACGGCGCGATCGTCCATCACCATTTGGTGTTGCGGTTCGCTCATGTGGGTGCCACTCTAGTAGCCGGCCGGAGTCGTGTCAACGCGACGTCGAAACATGAACCCTCCACGCGAGGCCGCATGTCCCTGTTTTCACGCAAGCTGATTGCCGAGTTGAAGGACGAAGCCATCCCGCTCGACACCGGGCTCAGGCGCGTGCTCGGGCCCTGGCAGCTGACCGCGCTCGGCATTGGTGCGATCATTGGCGCGGGCATTTTCTCCGGCGCGGGTACGGCGATCGCAGGCGGCGCGGACCACCTCGGCGCCGGTCCGGGACTCATGCTCTCGTACGTTCTGGTCGCGCTCGCATGCGGCTTCGCCGCGCTCTGCTACGCGGAGTTCGCGGCCATGATTCCGCAGGCCGGCAGCGCATACACGTACGCATACGCCACACTCGGCGAGATGATCGCGTGGATCATCGGCTGGGATCTGATTATCGAATACGCGGTCGGCAACATCGCGGTCGCGGTCAGCTGGTCCGGCTATTTCCAGGAGCTGCTGCGCGGCTTCGGCCTCGCATTTCCGGAATGGCTGGCGACCGATCCGGTCACCGCCTCGCACGGCGCCCGGCAGGTCGCGGAAGCGGTCGCGAACGGCGTCGATCCCGGCACCCTCGGCGCGCACGTGACGCAAGCGGCAGCGGCGCTGTCGAACGCGCCGCAGCTGTTCGGCTTCCCTATCATTTTCAATCTGCCCGCCGTTCTCATCATGGTGCTGGTGACCTGGGTGCTGGTGGTGGGCGTGCGCGAAAGCGCGTTCGCAAACACCGCGATGGTCATCATCAAGCTCGCGATCCTGCTCTTCTTCATGGGGCTCGGCCTCAAGTACGTGCGGCCGGAAAACTGGCAGCCGTTCGCGCCCAACGGCTTCACCGGCATCTGGACCGGCGCCTCACTCATTTTCTTCGCCTACATCGGCTTCGATGCGGTGTCCACCGCGGCGGAAGAGAGCAAGAATCCCAAACGCGACATGCCGTTCGCGATCATCATGTCGCTGGTGATCACGTCGATTCTCTACATCGCGGTGACGGCGGTGCTCACCGGCATGCTGCCGTGGCACCGGCTCGGCACCGCCGAGCCGCTGGCAACCGCCTTCGCGGAACGTGGCCTCAATGTGGCCGCGGGCGTCATCTCGTTCGGCGCGGTGGTCGCGACCACATCCGTGCTGCTGGTGTTTCAGATGGGGCAGCCGCGCATCTTCTACGCGATGGCGCGCGACGGCCTGCTGCCGGGCTGGGCCGCGAGCGTGCACAAGAAGTACCGCACGCCGCACCTGACGACCATCGCGACCGGCGTGTTCGTCGCGGTCTTTGCCGCGATCGCGCCGATCGAAGAGGTCATCGAGCTGACCACCATCGGCACGCTGGTCGCCGTCGTGATCGTCTCGGCGGGCATACTCGTGCTGCGCTACCTCGAGCCGGACCGGCCGCGTCCCTTCCGCACGCCGCTCGTGCCGCTCGTACCGATTCTCGCCATCGGCTCGTGTTTCTGGCTGATGCTGGGGCTGCCGCTGATCACGTGGGTTCGTTTTGGGATCTGGCTGCTGGTCGGTTTGGCGATTTACTTCGTGTACGGGCGCAGGCGCAGTGTGCTTCAGAAGGAACTTAAATCTTAAACGGACGTTCACGGTCACGTTCACGTTCACGTTTACGTGGACGGTCGCGTTAGACGGGATTGATCAA
>JBQTJO010000300.1:0-2016 GCA_052387015.1 Gemmatimonadota bacterium | reverse complement strand
ATATTTGGCCCGTGATTGATGCCGCACAGAACGAACTCCGGCTTCTCCGGCATCAGCATTTCTATGGCCAGCATCACGCAGTCCGTCGGCGTTCCATCCACCTGATAGCGACTGGGGCCGCGCGGTGTCGCGCGTAGCGGGTGATGCAGCGTCAGAGAGTGGCTCGTGGCGCTCTGCTCGCGATCGGGGGCGACCACCGTGACCTCGCCGATGCGGCTGGCGGCACGCACGAGGCACTCGAGCCCGTGGGCGAGAATGCCGTCGTCATTTGTGCAGAGAAAACGCATCAGCTTCTGGACTCTCCCGAAGCGGAGCGCTCGAGAGGCGCACTCGCGCGGCTTTCTTCCTCCAGCAACTTGAGCACTTGCATCAGTTCATCCTCCAGCGAACGCAGAGTTTCCAGCTCGAGTGCGGCACGTGCCTCACCGCGCAGTTCGCCGTTGCGGCGATGCTCATCGATCTTCTTGCGCGCGCCATCGATCGTGTACTTCTCGGTGTACAGCAGGTGTTTGACCAGCAGGATGAGTTCGATCTCGCGCCGCTGGTAAACGCGATTCCCCGAGCGGTTCTTGGCGGGGTGCAAGAAGCGGAACTGGCTCTCCCAGTAGCGCAGCACATGAGGTTTGAGGTCTGTCAGCTGGCAGACCTCTCCGATTGAAAAGAACTCCTGGACAGGTTCGGCAGTCATTCGTCTCGCTCCGGACGAAGGTCGCGTGACATCAGGGCGATTATTGCTGCGCGCGGGTCGAGCCCTTCGAAGAGCACGCGCGCCACGGCTTGAACGATGGGCATCTCGATATTCTCTCTGGCAGCCAGGTCGCAGGCGCTTTCGGTTGTGGCTACTCCTTCGGCGACTGTCTCACGCTCCGCCAGAATGGCCTGCAGCGGGCGGCCGCGCCCGATCTCTATGCCTAACGTGCGATTGCGGGACAGCGCGCCGGTGCACGTGAGAACGAGGTCGCCCAGACCGGCGAGGCCGGCGAACGTCTCCGGGCGCGCCCCGAGAGCCACGCCGAGTCGCGTCATCTCGGCCAGGCCGCGCGTGATCAGCGCGGCTCGCGAATTCGTCCCCAGCTCCAGGCCATCTGCGATCCCCGTCGCAATGGCCATGATGTTCTTGAGCGCGCCTCCCAGTTCCACACCGGCCACGTCGTCATTCGTGTAGAGGCGCAGTGTCGCCGTGCTGTAGATCTGCTGTATCAGTTCAGCGGCGCTGTTATCGCGCGACGCCGCGACGAGCGCGGTCGGCTGGCTTCTGGCCACTTCGACAGCGAAGCTTGGCCCCGAGATGACCACCGCTGTACGCTCAGGAAGTTCTTCCTGCGCGACATCGGTCATGAGCGCGAGTGAGCCGCGCTCGATTCCCTTTGTGGCAATCACGATAGTCGCGTCGGCGGCCACGCAACTCGCGCTCGCGCGCATCACATCCCGCAGCACGTGCGAGGGGGCCGCGTACACGAGGACCTCACGGGCAGCAGCAGCCTCGCTGATGTCGTGAGTTGCGCGCACGCGCGCGTCGAGCTGCACATCCTTGAGAAAGCGCCGGTTTTCGTGCTCCGTGTTGATGCTGTCGACTACATCCGGTTCGCGCGCCCAGAGCACAACCTCGCCGACGTGGCTCGTTGCCACGTGGGCCAGCGTGGTTCCCCACGCTCCCGCTCCGATGACGGCGAGTCGCTTCACGGTTCGGCGCCGTGCTCTTGCAGCTTCGTGCCCGATTTCCCTTCCCGTCCCACTCCTCCGGGACGTCCCAGACGGCGCTCCTCGCCTTTGCGCAGCCGGGCGATGTTTCCGCGGTGGCTCCAGGAGACGAAGGCAGTGACTGCGAGCGCCGCGAGCATGCCGGGGCTGCGCCACCCCTGCGTCGCCGCGACGGCAATGGGAAGCGCCAGAGCGGCCATGAGAGAGCCTAACGAGACGTACCGCGTGACAGCGACCGTGACGACAAAGACGCCGAGTCCCGCGAGAAAAGCCAGCGGTGCCACTGCGGCGAAGATTCCGCCGGCCGTGGCCACT
>JBQTJO010000299.1:0-6317 GCA_052387015.1 Gemmatimonadota bacterium | reverse complement strand
GACCTGCATCTCGAGCTCCGCCCAGTCCGCATCGCCGATCCAGGCGATCGTGTCGCCCGCATTGACGTAGCTGCCCGCACGCTCGTGCACGCGCGGCGTGAGAACTACGCCGCTGGCCGGGGCCGCTATCGTCGACCGCTGCAGCTCGCGCGCGCGCAGTCGTTCCGCTTCACTCGCTTCCGCGAGCCGCACGCGCGCCAGTGCGGCCGCGCCCGCATCGCCGCGCGCGTCGGCCGCCAGCGCGGTTCGCTCGGCGACCTGCCGTTCGCCCGCGGCCTCGCGCCACTGCCGCAGCAGCGTTTCGTTCTGCAGCCGCGCGATCGCGGCCCCGCGCTGCACGGCCTGACCTTCACGCACCAGCACTTCCGTCACGATCCCGCTGATCTGCGCCCGCGCCGGCTGCTGCACCAGCGCACGCACTGCGGTCCGCGGCGCCGACACGCGCGCGGGCATCGGCACGACCGAGACCAGCAGCGCGACCGCCAGTGCGAGGCCGCCGTACGCCAGCCATGCCGGTCCGGGCAGCGCGATCAGCTTCTCCTTCTTCGCGCGCAGCGGCTCGAGCCACGAGATGAATGGAACGTTGGCGTACAGCTGCGCATTGCGGATGGCGAGGGCCGCCTGATTCGCGAGCAGCTCGCCCGCCTCGAGCTCCCATTGCGCGAGCTGCGTCGGTTGTGCGAACTCGAGATGCAGAACGCCCAGTTCGCCTTCCGAGTCCTTGATGGGCAGCATCAGAAACCCGTGCACGGCTGCGGTCTCGAGATAGACGGAAAACCGCGACCTTAGCTCCGCCGCGGTTTCGTCCTCCTCAATGTTGACGTCCGGCACGGACACGATCTCGCCGCGCGCGGCTGCCCAGGTTAGAAAACTCTCGAGCTCCCTGATCGACGACGCCCGCCGATCGAGTGCCGCCTCTCCCGAGATGCCGCGCACTTGCAGCTTCTCGTCCTGCCAGACTGCCAGCACGCAGCGGTCGAAGCGCAATGCGCGACCGGCGAGGTTGACGATCGAGATGAGCACGCGATCGAGATCGAAAGTGGACGTGATCTCGTGGCTGACCTCGAGCAATGCGCGCAGATCACGAGCACGTGTTTCGGCCTCGAACAGCTTCGCGGTGCGAAACGCGGCGGCTGCGTCGTCCGCGATCGCTTCCACGAAGTGCAGGTCCTCCTCATCCAGCTCGGCCGCGCCGGCGCGCGGATTGACCAGCTCGATCGCGCCGTAGAGCTGGTCGTTCGCGACCAGCGGCACCGCGATCACGGAGCGCGTAACGAAGCCCGTCATTTCGTCGATCTGGTGCAGGAAGCGCGGATCCTTGCTCACGTCCGGAATCAGCTCCGCGCGCCGATTCAACGCCGCATCGCCGACCACGCCCGCGCCCAGCGGGATTTCGATCCACATGACCTGCTGCGCTTCCGGCCCCACCGCGTAGTGGCATTGCAGTGCGTCGCCGTCGAGTACCCACAGGGAGCCGGCTTCCGCCTCGCACGTCTCGACCACCATGTCCAGGATGCGCGGAATCAGAACTTCCAGATCGATCGTCGAATTGAAGGCGTGGGACGCGTAGAGAAGCTGCCTCAGGTGCTTGTCACCGAGGCCTTCGAAGGGAGTCGCAGCGACGCCGGGGGCCGTCATACGCGATCCTCAAATGGCACAGACACGCCGGCGGGCAGCGGCCGGCGATCGAGGGCACAGCCTGCTCGAGTGGCTGTGGGAGATTACGAGAGAAACGACGAGGCGCTCCGCGTCAACGTTACCGCGTCCGTCACGCGGCGGCAACCGAGTCATGCAACTGGTTCGGCGACAAGACTTTGGACCGTGTCCGCCAAGGGAATGGCATATGCCGCCCGGCGCATCAATGAAGGAGGCAGCTGGATGCTGATGCTACCGTAACTACATCAGCAGCAGCCACACGCCCAGCGCCGCCAGCACGCTCGCCGTCAGACCGAATACCGGCAGCAGCCTGCGGACGCCGGTCAATGCGACCGTAGGTGCGCGCCGCACCCGCCCGGGCGTCCAGTCGAACACCCAGCTCAGCACCAGCGCGATCGGAAAGCCCGCCAGCGAAACCGCGACCGTGCCGCGATACCACAGATCCGCGTCCGTCACCGGCAGCGCGGGGATAATGAGCTGCGCTGCCTGCAACAGAATGAACACGCCCGCCATGTACGCGATCGCGACCCGAAACACTTTGCGCTGTTGCAGCTGACGCAGGAAGTCCTCGAACGGATTGAGCGACGCCGACGCGCTCGCGCCCGGCACGCGCAGCAGCGTTTCAGCCACCTCGGAGGCGGTCGGACGATGGCGCGGATTGGGCGCGAGACAGCGCCTTACGACGTCGGCAAACTCGACATCTACGTCCGGACGCGCAGCCAGCAGCGTCTGCGGCATCGCACCCGGTACGCGCCCGGTCAGCAGCTCGTGCGCGAGAACGCCCAGGCAGTACACGTCCGACTGTTGCGTGGTCGGCTCACCGCAGGTCTGTTCCGGGCTCATGTGCAGCACGTCACCCAGCCGTTCACCGGTGCGCGTCAGCTTCGGATCCTGCTGCGAGCCCGTCTCGAGCAGCCCCGCAATCCCGAAGTCCATCAGCACGATGCGCCCGCTCTCGGTCTCGCACATCACATTGTTCGGCCGCACGTCGCGATGCACGATGTGCTTGCGATGCGCCGCCGCGAGCGCGTGCGCCACCGAAACCACCGCGCGCCGCGTGTCCTCCACGTTGAGCGGCCCCTTGGCCGCCAGCAGATCCTCCAGCGTTCGCCCGTCGATGTACTCCATCACGATGTAGGGAATGCCGTTCGGCAGATGACCGACTCGATAGACGGACGTGACGTTCGGATGCGACAGGCTCGCCGCCGTCTGGCCCTCGCGCTCGAAGCGGCGCCGGGCCGTATCGTCCGCGGCCAGATTCTCCCACAGCACCTTGACCGCGACCAGCCGTTTGAGTGCAGGCTCGCGCGCGAGCAGGACATGAGCGACGCTGCCTTCGCCGAGCGGGCGGACGATCTCCAGACCGGGCAGCTCAGTGGTGAGCATATTGTGCGAAAATGCAGCGGCGCGGTCGGGACTGCCAGATTCTTGCGGCTCGGGAGGATGAAAGAAGCCCCGGCAGGGCCGGGGCTCTCGTTTTCGCGCTTAGTCGAAGTCGCAGAGTTCGTTGCGGTACACCGCGCACTTGTCGACCGGGGTCGGCTCGCCTTCATCCTTTTTAATCTGCTCGGCCGTCCCAAGGGTGCGGCCTTGATCGATACCGGTCAGATCGGACTCCGAACACGCTGTGGCGAACACGGCTGCGATCGCCAAACTCATCAACTTCTGCCGCCTGCTCATTTCTCTCTCCGCATTGGGTCGGCCGGGCCGACGTGGATTGTGCCGAAGAAGATGCGAGCGGCCTCTCAATCCCTGCTCATTTGGCGCTCAATCGCGCGCAGCCGAAATCAATTCCTTGAAATAGGCCAACTTGGAGCACAGCTTGGCAGCCATGGCGCTGCGCATCACCACTCTGGGCCAGACCCGTGTACTCCTGGATGGGGTCGAGGTGGACTGGCTGGACACCCACCGCCGGCGCGTCGGCCTGCTCCTGTACTTGGCGCTCGAAGGCGAGGCGCTGCGCGAAAAGCTGCTGGGCGCTCTCTGGCCGGACTCCGAGCCGGAGCGCGCGCGCCACTCTCTGAATCAGCTGATCTATTCACTTCGAAAAATCCTAGGCGAGGACACGATCATCACGGCGGGTGAGCGGGTCTGCCTGTGCGATTCCGTTGAGGTGGATGCGCGCGCGTTCGTCGCGGCGGTGAACGCCGGCAGCCACACGGAGGCGCTGCGGCTCTACCACGGCGGGTTTCTATGCGACGTCGTGCTCGCCGATTCACCGGTGCTGGAGCACTGGGCCGAGCAGCACCGCGCGCGCATCGCGCGGCTGCACCGCAAGGCGAGGCGTGCGGTGCTGGAGCAGCTGGAGCCGGCGGCCGCCTTGAGCGTTGCGCACGAGTGGGTCGAGCTCGAGCCCGAAGACGACGAGGCGCAGCATCGCTATCTGGAGCTGCTGATCAAGACCGGCCAGCGCAGCACGGCGCTCAAGCACTACGGCGCGTACGAGAAGCTGCTTGCCGCGGATGGGCTGACGCCGCTGGATGAAACGCGCGCACTGCTGGAGCAGTTGCGCAGCGCTCAGTCCGCAGCAGAACTATCCTCACGGCGCGAACCGGCTGCCCTGTCGCCAACGCCGATGATCGAGCTCGAGGACGGAGAGGTTCACCTGCCCTGGCTAGGGCGATTCATCGCTGACATGAAGCGGCGGCATGTGGTGCGTGTGATGGCGATCTATTCGCTTGTTGCGTGGGGCGCGGTCGAGATTGCCGACAGCGCGTTCGGCGCGGCGTGGGTGCCGCGACTCGTGTTGCTCACCGCTGTCATTGCGTCCCCAATCATCCTGGTATGCGCCTGGTTTTTCGACATCACACCGAGAGGCATCAGCCGCACCCGCCCGCCCGGCTGAGGGGGGCCAGGTTTCACTGTTCAGTATCGACCGGTTTGCTTATCCCGTTCGCGCGGGCAGGAGCCGCTCGATACACCAGGAACAGGGCCCATCCGGAAAATAGTGCAAAAAAGATTGATTGTTGGGCATGTTTAGATCGGAAGTAACTGAACAGTGAAACCTGGCACCGCTTAGTTCTGCCTGTACCTCCGGCTGACCTCGTCCAGCAGCCGCCGCTCTTCCGGCGTGAGGCTCGCCATGCCCTGCGTGCTGATCTTGTCGAGCACGCGATCGACTTCGTCCAGCACGCGATCCTCATCGCGCCGCCGCGCCCGCGGCGGCTCCGGCTTGCCCGATGCGCCCGGTACCACCTTGAAGCGGCGACGCGTGAACAGCTTTCTCATTTTGAGGAATGGACCGCCGGTCTTGCGGTCGATCTTGAAGTACAGGTAGCCGGCCGCGAAGCCGCCCAGGTGCGCGAAATGCGCCACATTGTCGGCCGAGCCGCCGAACGCGCTCAGGAACGACAGCACACCCAGCGCGATCACCAGCCATTTCGCTTTCACCGGGAAGATGCCCCAGATGTAGATCGGCACGTCCGGCCACATCATCGCGAACGCGAGCATCACGCCGTACACCGCCGCCGACGCGCCGACCACCGGGCTGTTGAATGCGAACACGAACGAAAGCGCCGCGCCACCCAGCCCGCAGACCATGTAATACTTGATGAATTCCTGCGAGCCCCAGCGCTCCTCGATGGGCGGTCCGAAGAAGAAGAGCGCGAGCAGATTGAAGAAGATGTGCCAGAAGCCGCCGTGCGTGAACATGTAGGTCAGCAGCGTCCACGGCCGCAGCAGGACGGCACTCGGCTGGAAGGCGAGATACGAGATCAGCCACGGCATCACCCAGGTGGCGATGAAGATCGCGCCGTTCGCGATCATCAACCGCTTGACCCAGGGGGTCAAGTGATAACCGCCGAACCCGTAGCCGCTGTCATATCTCGCCATGAATCGCACTTCTCGCATTTATCGCGCTTATCGCACTCATCGCTAGCTAAACCGCTTGGGTGAGCGATGTTCCTCGATCGCGATCCGGCAGATTCGATCACACACCTCGGAAAAACCCATGCCCGCCGCGGCCGCGCTTTTCGGAAAGAGACTTGCCGCCGTCATGCCGGGCAGCGTGTTCGCTTCCAGACACCACAGGTCGCCGTGCGCGTCCATGCGAAAATCGATACGACTGTAGCCGGACAGCTTGAGCGCCTTGTGTGCGCCCAGTGCGAGCACCTGCGCCTGCACGGTCTGCTCGCCGGTCAGGTCCGCGGGAAAGATCTCCTGCGCCATGCCGGGCTGATACTTCGTCTCGTAATCGAAGATCTCGCGGTCGACGATGATCTCGCCGACCGGCAGCGGTTCGGCCCCGAGAATCGGCACCGTGATCTCCCGACCCGGCACGAACTTCTCGATCATGACTTCGTCGTCGTGACGGAAGGCTTCAGCGAGCGCGGCGTCGTAGTCAGCCGGTGAGCGCACGACGCTCAATCCTACGGTCGAGCCCTGCTTGTTCGGCTTCACGATAAAGGGAAAGCCGAATCGCTCCGCTGCCTGTTTGCCATCGAACGGCGCCATCACCCAGTCGGGCGTCGGAAGGCCGCCATGCACGAAGATGCGCTTGGACATGTCCTTGTCCATCGCGACGCCGCTGGCCAGCGGCCCGCTGCCCGTATAGGGAACGCCGGTCAGCTCCAGCAGCGCCTGCAGCGTGCCGTTCTCGCCGGAGCCGCCGTGCAGAGCGAGAAAGATAATGTCGATGTCGTCGAGCTCGGGCGCGCTCAGCA
>JBQTJO010000298.1:0-3414 GCA_052387015.1 Gemmatimonadota bacterium | reverse complement strand
CAGCGCTTCCAGCATGAGTGCAACCTCGTGCACTTCCAGGAAATCGGCTGCGCCGTTCGTTATCTGTGGCATGTCTTCCCATTCGCTCACCGGGTTGTAACCGCGAATGACGTTCTTGCCGGATGCCAGCCTGTAGACATTGGACAGCGACGTGAAGTAGTGGCGCTTCGTGCCGTCGGACATGCCGTTATTGCAACCACGGCCGGGCAGCGTACCGAGATATTCGTCGAGCTCCTCGAGGTCGTCCTGGCCGACAGACATAGGGTCTCGGTCAACGCCTAGAAACTCCCCGATGACGGTCAGCCGTTTCTCGATTTTTCCGAGCTCATTGTCACTCGGGCGCTTGCGACGCAAGCTGCTCTTCCGCTCCATGTGCATCGCAAAGAGGTCACCGAGGCTGAGATATTCTTCGACGTCGTACTCGGTGTCACCTCTACGTTTGTCCGCGAGCTGTGCGAGACGCGTTGCATACGCGTCTTTTGCGATCTTGAGGTCGGTCGTGGCCAGCTTCTCACCGGGCGCGACCAGCGGCTCCATTTTGCCGCCTACATCCTTGTAGGACCGGAAGTCGCCGTAATAGCGCGTCGTGCCGGCCGCGCGTTTCCGAGCGAAAATGGGGTGGGTGCAGTTGTTCACCCTCGCCATCTGCCTCGAAAGCGGCTTTGCCTTTTTTGCCTTGCTCGGTTTCCTCGTGTCCGTGGACATGCATCCTCTCTTCAGGCATCTGTTCACACCGTGTGAGAGGAGGACCTCCAATGCCAAGCCCTCGGGTCTTTGTTACCATCCGTGTTACCATCCACATAAAAAAGCCACGCCGGAAACGTCTCCGGCGTGGCTTTTTTCTCTCTGTGAATAGGCCGGGTGGGGATCGAACCCACGACCTTGGGCTTAAAAGGCCCCTGCTCTACCGCTGAGCTACCGGCCCGTTATAAACTAGCGGAAAAGTGCTGTTTTCTCAACGTCTTACGCCCTGCCGGGGACTGCATTTCGCCGCCCTGCGGGCTTCGGCAGCCACTCTGACACACGCTCGCGGAGGCACCATGAACGCCCGTGCGGTCACACTCATCCTCATCAGCGCGGCCGCGTGCGGCCCGTCCGGCGAACCGGCGCGCAGCGCGGATTCACTACCCGCGCCCGACCAGGACTGTACGGCGCTCGAGACGCGCACCGCGAATGCGCCGCAGCAGCAGCCCGCTTTCCCTGGACAGACGCGCGCCTGCGAAGTCGACTCGAACGTCGCCTTCGATGTCGTCGTGCTCGCGCGTGATCTGGTACATCCCTGGGCGGTCGAGCCGCTGCCCGACGGCAGCCTGCTGGTCACCGAGCGTCCCGGCCGCATGCGCGTCATCTCGCAAGCCGGCGTTGTGGGCGCGCCGCTCACGGGTCTGCCGGCCGTGGATGCGGGCGGCCAGGGCGGTTTGCTCGACGTCGCGCTCAGCCCGAACTTCGATTCCGATCGCACCATCTTCTGGAGCTACACGGAGCCGCGTCAGGGCGGCAACGGCACTGCCGTCGCGCGCGGTGTGCTGTCGGACGATCGGCGCAGGGTCGGTGCTGTGCGCGTCATCTTCCGCGCGCTTCCCACCTACGACAACAGCTTGCATTTCGGCTCCCGTCTCGCTTTCGGTCCCGACGGCAAGCTCTTTGTGACGCTGGGCGAGCGCTCGGACAAGCCGATGCGGCAGCATGCGCAACGGCTCGACAGTCATCTCGGCAAGATCGTTCGCATCAACGCGGACGGCTCGGTCCCGGAGGACAATCCGTTGGTTGGCCGCGCCAATGCGCGGCCCGAGATCTGGACGCTCGGGCATCGCAACGTGCAGGCGGCCGCCTTCGATCCTGAAGGGCGTCTCTGGATCGTCGAGCACGGCACGCGCGGCGGTGATGAGCTGAACCTGATCGAAAAGGGCGCGAACTACGGCTGGCCGGTTCAGGCGTACGGCGAAGAGTATTCAGGACAGCCGATTCCGGGCTCCTCGCCAGCTCCTCCCAATTTCGATTTCGAGCAGCCTCGCTACTACTGGGATCCGGTCAGTGCGCCGTCCGGTGCGCAGTTCTATACGGGCAGCGCATTCCCGGCCTGGCGCGGCAGTCTCTTCATAGGCGGGCTGGTGAGCAACGGCCTGGTGCGCGTGACACTGGATGATGATGAGAAAGTCACGGGCGAGGAGCATCTGCTGGAGTCGCGCGGGCAGCGCGTGCGCGATGTGCGGCAGGGCGCCGACGGCGCGCTTTATGTCGTCACGGATGAAGGCAACGGCCAGCTCTGGAAGCTCGTGCCGCAACGGTAGCAGCCGCGTTCAGCCTCTGCGTCTCACCACGCGCCGGTAGCCGGCGCGTGCGCCCACGATCGCGGCGATGATCTGGACGAGCATGACCGACGCGGTGAAGCGCGGTGTCAGCGCGGTCCAATCGGATGTCGGCAACGCGACGGTGGCGAGCAGGTTCAGCACGAACCACGCGAGCAGCGAGAGCAGTCCGATCGCGACACCGTGCAGGATCGGTGCTTCCCCGGCCCGCAACCCCGCGAACAGCCCACCGGCAAAGAAGCCGATCGCAATAGCGGCGATCTCGATGCGCACGGCAAGGGCCGACTCATCGCCGACAATATCGAGCGCGAAGATCACGAAGCTGATCAGCGATGCGAACGCGACCGCGACCAGCCAGCCCGCCGCGACCACTTTGAAGCGCACGCGTTGGAGGTGCTCGGTATGCATCTAGAACGCCGCGCGCACGCCGATCGAGATCGTGCGTCCGGGCACGATCGTGAGGTTGTCCGGCCCGCCGGTCTGTCGGTTCAGCAGATTGTCGCCGCTGAGCAGCAGCATGAGCCCGTCATCGAACCTGCGGGTAAAGGTCGCGCGCGCGTGCGTAGCGCCGTTCTGGCGTTGCCATGAGCTGGCAAGCTGCGAACCGGTAACTCTGCCACTCTCCGCCGCGAGCAGCACACCGTCATAGCCGATCCAGTCGAATGCGCGCGATACGCCGAGTGACGCGGACCAGTCCGCGGCCGACCACGATGCATCCAGGCTCAGCATGCGGGACGGCACCGAAGGCAGACGATCGCCGGCGCGCAGCTCGCCCGTGTAGCCGTCCGCAACTCGCCTGACGCGACTGTCGACGAAGGCCACGCCGCCGGTCAGCGAGAAGCGTCCGCGCTGCGCGGAGAGCTGCGCCTCCCAGCCTTCATTGTCGATTTCCCCGACCGCGCTGGTTGCGGCCTGATCGAAGCGTGTGAGCTGCAGGACGAACATGCCCGTACTGAGATCGACACCGGCGTCGATGCCTGACTGCTGCTCGCGATCGTGCAGTGTGGTCGAGCGAACCGCCTTGCCGTATGCGCTGCGCAGGCGGACGCGCGCGCTGCCGATCTGCGCCTGGTACGCGGCGCCCAGCATCGGCAATGCAGCCGTC
>JBQTJO010000297.1:0-9451 GCA_052387015.1 Gemmatimonadota bacterium | reverse complement strand
CACCCGCCTCCGCCTCCGCCTCCGCCTCCGCCTCCGCCTCCGCCTCCGCCTCCGCCTCCGCACCCGCAGAGTAATTCAGCGCCACCACGACCGCCGAACGAAAATGCGGCTCCGGATTCAGCCGCCGCGCGACCGCATCCGGGCGCGCAAGATACGCCATCTCACCATGCCGCCCTGCCGCAATCCAGTCGCGGTAGAATTGTGCGTTCTCGGACGGGCGCACCTCGGCGACACCGGCCAGGTCGAAGCCCAGCCGCAGTGCCTCCGTCTTGATGCGATCCGTCAGTCCGCTCATATTCCCGCTCATGACCAGGGTTATACACGTCGCGCACTCGCCCGATTCGGACGATGCGTTCATGTTCTACGCCCTCGCGACCGGCAGGATCGAGACGGGCGATCTGGAGTTCGTGCACGAGCTGCAGGATATCGAGACGCTCAACCGCCGCGCGCTGAGCGCCGAGCTGGAGGTCACGGCCGCGTCGATTCACGCGTACGCGTTTCTGGCCGACCGGTACGCGCTCCTGCCGCACGGCGCCTCCATGGGCGAAGGCTATGGGCCGCGTCTGGTCGCCCGCGAACCTCTCACCCGCGACGAGCTGGCGGCCGCGACGGTCGCCGTTCCCGGCCTGCTCACTTCCGCCTACCTCGCGCTCCGGCTGTACGCGCCCCGTGTGAAGACGGTGGTCGTGCCTTTCGACGAAATTCTCGAGCGGGTTGCGGGCGGCGAGTTCGAGGCAGGTCTGCTCATTCACGAAGGGCAGCTCACCTACATGGATGCCGGCCTGCACCTGGTGCGCGATCTCGGCGAGTGGTGGGCGGAGGAGACCGGCGGCCTGCCGCTGCCGCTCGGCGGCAATCTCATCCGGAAGGATCTCGGCCCGGAGATGATCGTGCGGGTCTCCCGCATTCTGCGCGCTTCGATCGCGTTCGGGCTGAAGCATCGCAGTGATGCGCTGGCCCACGCGGAAGCGTACGGCCGCGGCCTCGACACGGCGCAGACCGATGAGTTCGTCGGCATGTACGTGAACGATCGCACGCTCGATTACGGCGACGACGGCAGGCGCGCCGTGCAGCTGTTCCTCGACCGCGGCTACGAGGCCGGCATCATTCCGCATCGCGTCGACGTGGTCTTCGCAGACTGAACGCAGGTCATCCCAGGGAGATGCCTGTGCAGTGGGAGAATTGGCGCGCCGAGTTCCCGATCCTCAGCCGCAAAACCTACTTGAACTCGTGCTCCCTCGGCGCGCTGTCACAACGCGCCGAGGCGCGCATCCGGCAGTTCCACTCCGACTGGCATGAGTACGGCGCTTCCGCGTGGTACGAGATCTGGATGGGGCGCCTCGCCGAGCTGCGCGGCCGTGTCGCCGCAATGTTCAACGTGCCGGACTCGCAGGTCGCGCTCGGCCACAGCACATCCGCATTGCTGGCGACCATCGCTTCCGCAGTCGATTACCGGGGTCGCAACAAGGTGGTGGTCGCCGACCTCGATTTCCCGACCCTTGCATATCAGTGGCTCAATCGGCCGGGCGTGGAACTGGTCTACGTTCCGTCCGATGATGGTGCAACCGTCGATCCGCAGCGCTTTGCCGAAGTCGTCGACGAGCGCACCGCTGTGGTTGCAACCAGCCACGTTTTCTATGCGACCGGCGCGCTCCAGGATCTGACCGCGCTCTCGCAGATCGCGCGCTCGAAGGGCGCGCTCTTCCTGGTCGACGGCTATCAGAGCGTCGGCCAGCTGCCGGTCGATCTGTCCGCCGGCCACGTCGATGTTTTCGTGGGCGGTCCGCTCAAGTGGCTGCTCGGCGGCCCCGGCCTCTGTTACCTCTACGTGCAGCCCGATCTCGTGAAACGGCTCACGCCTTCGGTGACCGGGTGGTTCGGCGCCCGCGATCAGTTCGATTTCGATGCTCATCATTTCGAGTTCAAGGATGACGCGCGTCGTTTCGAGCTGGGCACGCCGGCTCTGCACATGGTGCACGCCGCGCTCGGTGGACAGGAGATCATCGACGAGGTCACCCTGCCCGCGATCCGGCAGCGCAACCAGCAGCTCGCCGAAATGACGATCGACTTGGCGCGCGAGCGCGGCTTCCGCATCCGCGCCGCTGCAACGCGCGAGCAGCGCTCCGCGATCGTGATGGTCGCCGTCGACGAGCCACACGCCGCGGTCGCGCAGCTTGCCGGGCGAGGCATCATCGTCGACGCACGTCCCGGTCACGTGCGCATCTCACCGCATTTCTACAATCTGGAATCCGAAATCGAGCTCGTCATCAGCGAGCTCGGGAACTGGAGAGACAAGGCGTGACCATCGCGGATGCGCAGGCGGCAGTCGATCGCTGGATCGGCCAGTTCGAGGAAGGCTACTGGCCGCCGCTCTCGAATCTCGCGCGCCTGACCGAGGAAGTCGGCGAGCTCGCGCGCGAGCTGAACCACCGCTACGGCCACAAGCCGAAGAAGGCCGGCGAACCCGAACAGGATCTCGGCATCGAGCTCGCCGACATCATGTTCGTGCTGATCGCGATCGCCAACCAGCAGAAGATCGATCTTACCGCATCGTTCGAGCAGGTGCTCGAGAAGTACCGGACGAGAGATGCTACGCGGTGGACTCAGAAAGATTAACAGACGTTTACGGTCACGTTCACGTTCACGTTTACGTGGACGGACGCATGACCCACCGTACACGTTCACGTGAACGTGACCGTGAACGTGAACGTCCGTTAAACACGTAAGACAATCTTCCCGAACTGATCCCCGCGCTCCAGCCGCTCGTGCGCGTCCCGGATCTTCTCCAATGGTAACACGACGTCAATTACGGGTTTCAGCGCGCCCGAAAACACCAGCCGCATGACTTCCTCGAACTCGCTGCGATTCGACATGGTCGTACCGATCACCTCGATCTGCTTCCAGAACACGACCCGCAGATCCAGCTTCGCAGCCGGTCCACTGGTCGCGCCGTAGACGACCAGCCGACCGCCGCGCGCGAGCGCGCGCACGTTCTGCTCCCAGAGCGCTTCACCCACTGCATCGAAGACGACGTCGACGCCGCGCTTGCCGGTGTCCGCCCACAGCTGCTTCGCGAACGCCGCTTCCGTCCGATCATACACACGCTCGGCGCCCAGCTCACGCACGCGCTCTACGTTCTCGCCGGTCGTGATCGCAAGGACCTTCGCGCCGACGTGCCGCGCGATCTGGATCGCCGCCGAGGCCACCCCGCCCGATGCGCCCGTGATCAGAACGCTCTCTCCCGGCTTCAGGCGTCCGCGCGTGACCAGTCCGCGCCACGCCGTCAGGAAAACCAGCGGCGTGGCTGCGGCCTGCTCGAAGGAAAACTCGTCCGGCACGGGGAACAGATTGGCGGGCGGCACCGTCACGAACTCGGCGAAGCCGCCCTGCGTGTGCTCGCCAATGATCTTGTACTGCACGCAGAGCGACTCTTCGCCCTTGCGACACCATTCGCATTCGCCGCACGAGAGGGATGGATTGACGACGACGCGCGTGCCGCTGCCCACGCCCGTGATGCCCGCGCCCACCGCCGCGACCTCGCCCGCGATGTCGGAGCCGCCGATGTGCGGCATGGTCGTCTCGACCGGCAGACCGCGCCGGACCCAGAGGTCGAGATGATTCAGCGCGGCCGCGCGCACGCGCAGCAGCACTTGCCCGGCAGCCGGCTCGGGGATCGGCACTTCGTCGATCCGCAGCACTTCCGGCCCGCCGAACTCGTCGAAAACCGCCGCTTTCATTAGCTTCCCGCCCATGGAAGATGACGATAGCGCGCGCGAGTTGTTCGAGGAAGTCGAGCGCCGCGCGTTCATTGACCTGCCGGAGGAGGACGTCGAGGACGAGGTCGACCTGCTGGCCGAGTTCGGCGAGCCGGGCCCGGAAGTTGACACATCCGCGGCCAGAGACATGACCTTGGGCGGCTATATCGAGCTGCACAATCGGCCGCCCGCGTTCGGCGGCCGCGACCAGCAGCCCTACACGGTCGACATCGATGTCGAGGAGACCGGCGAGGCCGAACGGCCGTACGCGGCGTTTCTGGTCTTCCTGCGCTGGGCCGAGACCGGCGCCGGCATCATGGAGCACACCGAGTCGGGCGACGTCGCTTTCGGCGACACGCCCGCTGCCGCGCGGGCGGCCGCACTGGAGCTGACGTTGTACGAAATCAAAGCCGAGCTGGACGCGGCCATCGAGCGCAAGCGTCGCGAGCTGGAGGATTGAGTGCTGAAAGACGCACTGATTTTTATGAGCCAGAGCACCACCGCCCGCAAGTTCGTGCGCAGTGCGCCGGGCGCGCGTACCATGGCGCGGCGTTTCGTGGCGGGCGAGACCGTCGAAGACGGCATGCGCGCCTGCCGCGAGCTGAACCGCCAAGGCATGTCCGTGACGCTCGACTATCTGGGCGAGTCGGTCCACAACCGCGACGAAGCGCGTCACGCGGCCGGCGTCTACGTCGAGATGATCGAGCGGCTGGCCGCGCATAAGATCGATGGCAACGTCTCGCTCAAGCTCACGCAGATGGGCCAGGACATCGATGAGGCGTTCCTGCGCGAGAACGTCGGCCGCGTCATCGACTGCGCGCGTCAGTACGACATGTTCGTGCGCTTCGACATGGAAGCCAGCACGCACACGCAAAGGACGCTTCGCTTCTTCTGGCATCTGTGGGGCGAGGGTTACCGTAACATCGGCCCGGTGATCCAGTCCTATCTGCGCCGCTCGAAAGGCGACCTCGAGAAACTGAACGCGGGCAAGGTGCGCGTTCGGCTCTGCACGGGCGCCTACAACGAGCCGGAGTCGGTCGCGTTCCAGGACAAGCGCGAAGTCGACGACAACTATGTCGCGCTCATGCAGCTGCTGCTCGAGCACGGCAACTATCCCGGCATCGCGACCCACGATGAGGACATGCTCCGCGCCACCCGCCGGTTCGCCGCGCAGCGCGGCATCGATCCGTCCCGGTACGAATTCCAGATGCTGTACGGCGTGCGCCGCGACCTGCAGCACGAGCTGGTTCGTGACGGCTATCGTATGCGCGTGTACGTGCCGTTCGGCCAAGCATGGTATCCGTATCTGATGCGGCGGCTGGCCGAGCGTCCAGCCAATCTGTTCTTCATTGTGAAGGCGCTCGTTCGCGAGTCGCCGCTTCGTCACGTCCTGCCGCGGCGACAGCCATGACGGACTTCCTGCGTGTAACCGAGATCTTCCATTCGATTCAGGGCGAAAGCACCTGGGCCGGCCATCCGTGCACCTTCATTCGGCTGACCGGCTGCCCACTGCGTTGCGTCTGGTGCGACACCGAGTACTCCTTCTTCGGCGGCGAGAAGATCTCGCTCGACGAGCTGGTGCGGAAAGTCCGCGCTATCGGCACCCGCCTCGTCGAAATCACGGGCGGCGAGCCGCTCATTCATCGCAACGCCTTCGTGCTCGCGCGCATGCTGCTCGACGTAGAATACACGGTTCTGGTCGAGACGTCAGGTGGAATCGACGTCGCGCCGCTGGATGCGCGTGCGCACAAGATCATGGATCTGAAATGTCCCGGCTCCGGTGAGGTCGAGCGCAATCTGTGGTCGAATCTCGATCACCTCACCGGCCGCGATGAGATCAAGTTCGTGATCAAGGATCGCGCGGACTACGAGTGGGCGCGCGCTATCGTGCTCGAACACGGACTCGCGACCCGCAAGCAGAACGGCACGCTGCGCGAGATCCTGTTTTCACCCGTGTGGAATGCGGTGGATTTTCAGCAGATGGCGGAATGGATTCTCGCGGACCACCTGCCGGTTCGCTATCAGATTCAGCTGCACAAGGTGATCTGGGGCGCGAACGTGCCCGGCGTCTGATCGGATCATGGGATCATGGGATCATGGGACCGTGGGCCGGCGGCAGCGGATCTTTGCCCGGGATCGATATCGATGCGTCTACTGCTCGGGTGTGTTCCGGCCTGAGGACCTGACACTCGATCACGTCGAGCCGCGTGTCAAAGGCGGGGATCACTCCGATGGCAACCTCGTCACGTGCTGCAAGGCCTGCAATGAGCTGAAGGCCGGTCACGCCGCGTGGCACTTCCTGTCGAATGATGCGGAACGACGCGAGAATTTTCTGAAGAATGCGATCGGCGTGTGGCCAAGGCTCAGAAGAGCCGTCGAAGAAGCCGCCCGCAAGAAGAAATGATCACCCCTACTCCCTTACTCCCCTACGCCCTTACTCCCCTACGCCCTTACTCCCCTTCGCCCGTACTCCGATTATAGCCCCACCGACAGCTCCAGAAACTGCATGAGGATCCGGTGCGTGAGCCCCCAGATCACGTAGTCACCGTATTTGAACGAGGGAAACGCGCGCGAGCCGCCCTCCAGCTCGATCAGGATCTCGCTCGCGGCATGCTCGTCGCGTAGCGCCGAGAGCGGCACCCAGATCGCAGCTTCGACTTCGGCCGCGTCTATAACGGCGGCTGCGGTCGCGTCGACCGCGAAGACAAAAGGCGCGATCAGCAGCTGCGGCAGGCGCCGGCTCGCGGGGACGACTTCATCGAGCGCGCCGATGAAATCCTGATCGCGCACGAGCCGGATGCCGACCTCCTCGCTCGTCTCACGGATTGCTGTGTCGAGCACGTTCGCATCGCCGGGATCGCGACGACCGCCCGGCAGCGCGACATGGCCCGACCAGGGATCGCGCTCGTGAATGGCGCGCTTGATCAGCAGCAGCTCGAGCTGTTCGCGCGGCCGGATCAGCAGCGCAACCGCTGCCTCGCGCACACCCTCGGCGCGCTCGCACGCGCGCGCCGGGCGCGTTTGCAGCAGCCGATTCAGCTCGATGAGCCGCGCATCATCCACGGCTACAGTCGTTCTGACAGTCCGGGCTGTCGCACACCGGCGCTGATGCCGGGCAGCTCGGCGCTCGCAGGCTCGGGCATGACGCGGGTGCGCTCGGCCGCGACCGCGTCCGTCGCCCGGTCGACTTCCGCGATCACACGGCTCTCGATGTCCGCCAGCGCTGCGCGCGCGAAGCCCCGCTCGACCAGCCACTCCTCATAAAGGCCGATCGGGTCGCGCCGCCCCCAGTGCCCGAACAGCTCCGCCGGAAACGTGCGCCGGGCTTCGGCTTCGTCATGCGTCGCATGACCACCCATCCGGAACGTCGTCGCCAGCATGAGACTCGGTCCGCCGCCCGCGCGCGCGCGCTCCGCCGCAATGCGCGTCGCCGCGAACACATCCAGCACGTTGTTGCCGTCGGCAACCAGCATCGGCATGCCGTACATCTTTCCCCATTCCTCGAAACTCCCGGCCTGGTGCTGATCCACTCGCGTGCCGAGCGCGACCTGATTGTTCTGGATGACGAAAACGGCCGGCACTTTCAGCACCGCGGCGAGATTGAGTCCTTCATGCGCGGCGATCGTCTTGGTCGAGCCATCGCCGATCCAGGTGAGCGCGACGCGCGGCTCCTTGCGCGTCTTGAACGTGAGTGCGACGCCCGTGATCACCGGCACCATCTCCGCTACGTGCGAGATGGGCGCGAGAATGCCGAGCGACGGATCGCCGATGTGACCATCGCGCCCGCCGTTCGGACTGTGACTGGAGCCGAGATAGCCGTGCAGCAGCTGCTCGATCGGCATGCCCAGCTCGTGGCAGGCGCCCGCGTTCCGGATCATCGGCGCGACGACGTCGCGACCGCGCTCCAGCGCGTGCACGTTGCCGATCGTGACCGCCTCTTCACCGGTCGCGAGCCATGCTTTCGAGATCACCCCCTGGCGCACCCAGCGCTTCAGCGCATAGTCGACCAGCCGGCTGCGCAGCAGCCCCTCGTACATGCCCAGCAGCTGGCTGTCGGTCAGACTCTTGATGACGGCCGCCCGCTCGGGCTCGCGCAGCGGCCGCTCGCCGAACTCACGAACCAGGGTGGGATCGGCCTGCCAGGCCAGGTACTCGGGCGGATCGAAAGGTGGCTGACGTCGCATGCAGCGCCTACTCCGGACCGCTTGCGCCCGTGACTTCCTGGATCGCGCGGCTGATGCGCGCGGCGGTGATGTCCAGCTCGGAGCGCATCGGGATCGGCGCATCCTCGACCGGCAGCTGGAGCGCGAACGGCTCGCCCTCCTGGATCGGGATCAGATGGAGATGGAAGTGCAGGACGTCCTGCCCGCCCGCCTTGCCGTTTGCGCTGAAGAGGTTGACCGCCTCGGCGCCGGTCGCGCGCTGCAAGCCGCGCGATAGCCGCTTCGCTACCGTAATGCAGTGCGCGAGCAGATCGTCAGGCAGATCGAACATGGTCGCATAGTGCTCGCGTGATACGACCAGCGTGTGACCGGCGCTGACCGGCTGGATATCGAGAAAGGCGATCGCGCGATCGTCCTCGTAAACCACGCTGACCATTTCCTCGCCGCCAATAATGCGGCAGAAGATGCAGTGCTCGTCTACCATGTCCCCCCAAACGCCGTTCCGTAGCGCAATTCCGTAGCGCCGTTCCGTAGCGCATTCCAGTAGCGCCGTTCCGTAGCGCCGTTCCGTAGCGCCGTCCCATAGCGCATTCCCGTAGCGCAGTCCTATGGTCCCGTAGCGCATTCCGAAAATGGGGATAGATTTTTTCGGGCACAACAGGGAGGACCGTACGTCACAGACAGTATTGGCATCACTCGCGGTCGCGCTGCTGGAAGCCACGCGCTCCCACGACCGTCCGAGTGAGGTTCTCGAGGACGAGAACTTTTCCGCAAGCCTGCCGCGCCGGCTGGGGCTGAGCGACGTGGTCGATACCCAGATCAAACGCTATGAGGGCGCGCCCGGCCGGCGCATCCCGCTCCACGAATTCATAAGCCTGCTCAAGCTGGTGCTGCGCCGGCCGGACGCCGAGGCCATTCTGAATGAGGCCGGCGAGCGTATTGCGGCGCGCCAGTTCGAGCGCACGCCCGCCTTCAAGATCAAGGTCGTGCGCCTGCTGCCGCGGGCGCTCGGCTTCGTGATCCTCGCGCGCGCCGCGCGCAGGCTCCTGCGCAATGTTGCCGGGACGGATCACATCGACGTGAAGGGCAAGCCGCTGGTCGCGCGGCTGCACCAGCCGGCCACCGCGCGCCTCGAGCCGGCCGGTGTTTCCTGTGCGCTCTACGGCTCGGCTTTTCAGGAGATCGCTTCGTTGTATCTGGGGAAGGAGGCGCGCGTCGCGCATTCGCGCTGCATCATCAATGGCGGCAGCAATTGCCAGTGGACGCTGGACGTTGAGCGATGAGAGCGAAGTGAGCGATAAGAGCGGGCGATCAGAGCGATTGTATGGATTCGCTCTCATCGCTCAAATCGCTCACCTCGCTCCAATCCCTCTCATCGCTCACCTCGCTCCAATCCCTCTCATCGCTAGTAGTCTAGTCCTCGAGATCATCCTCTTCTTTCAACCCCGCCGCCTTGAGCAGCCGCGCACGGATCTGCGGATCGAACGCCTCCCACTTCAAGCGCATCTGATCTCCATCCTGCTGCCCCCCGAG
>JBQTJO010000296.1:0-2929 GCA_052387015.1 Gemmatimonadota bacterium | reverse complement strand
GCGCGCTGAGCGTCGAGAGCGAGTCGCGAGGGGCTTTCGCGCAGTGGGCTGAGATGTACGCGAGCTATGAGAGCGATGTCAGCGATAAGAGCGAGTAGAGCG
Source organism: Gemmatimonadota bacterium (assembly GCA_052387015.1). Classification (GTDB taxonomy): domain Bacteria; phylum Gemmatimonadota; class Gemmatimonadetes; order Longimicrobiales; family RSA9; genus CBJLQC01. Next base: position 2,827 of record JBQTJO010000296.1, on the reverse strand, counting down.
AGGAGAGCGATAAGTGAAGTAATCGCTCCCAGCGCTCTTATCGCTCTCAGCGCTCCGATCGCTAAGTCGTCACGTCCTCATCCGCCGGATGCGTCACCACCTCGTCGTACGGGTGCACACCCAGCAGCTCCAGCTCCGACATGGGCTGCCAGATCTGGAAGACCGGGAAACGGCGCTGAAACCAGGTCACGCACAGCAGCACGAGGCCGAGGAAGAACAGCGCGATGCCGATCTCCTGCCAGCCGAACGGCGCGTTGCCGCTCTCGTGGTAGTGCGCCGGGTAGACGAGCACGTAGCGCTCGAGCCAGAGGCCGATCGCGACCACGGTCGCGCCGGCAACCAGGATCTGCGGCTTGCGCTTGGGCGCGACACCCATCAGCCCGAAGAAGGGCAGCACGAACAAGCCCGCGAAGGCCAGCGCCATGAACGGCTGAAAAGGCATGCCGAAGCGATGGTTGATCCACGCCTGCTCGATCGGCAGCAGGCCGTACCAGATCACGATCCACTGCGAATAGAACAGATACGCCCAGAACACGCACAGCCCGAACATGAGCTTGCCGACGTCGTGCAGCGTGGTGTGCTCGATAACGTCGGTTACGCCGCCCTTCAGGTACCACGAGACCAGTACGAGGACCGTCCACGCGATGCCGCCGAGGAACGCGCTCATGAAGAAATACGGCCCGATCATCGTGCTGAACCAGTGCGGCTCGAGGGACATCACGAAATCCCAGGCCAGCACGCCGAACGCGACCGCGAACATCACGGCCACGATCGGACCGAGCACGGCGAGCTTGCGGTACGACGTCGCCTCCTCGACTTCCTGTCCGCGCCAGTTTCTCGTGAAGCGCTCGTAGAAGCCGCGCGCTTCCGCCGGTGCGCCCTCGCGCGTGAGACCCAGGTCCGGCCGCAGCGACCAGTAGACGAAAACCAGGTCGAGCGCGAACAGTCCGCCCAGCAGCAGCAGCGTACGAATCGTCATGAACGGCACGTTCAGGTACGCTTCCTTGCCGCTCTGCATGGTTTCGGGATCGGCAACCCACGGCCAGATGCTCCCGGCGCCGATCAGCAGGCTGGGCAGCACGAGCAGCAGCGCGAGCGGCAGAAAGGCGGCGAACGACATCGCCAGACGCCGGACCGGCCGTGACCAGACGCCGCGCGTGATGCTTACCACCACGGCCAGAATCATCGCGCCCTGCGCGCAGCTGACGAAGTAGAGCCAGTTGAAATGATACGCGCGCCACGCGCGGTCGACGTCGGTCGCGAAGGCTGCCACGAGTGCGAGCGCGCCGATCACGATCAGCGCGGGAATCAGCAGGCGCAGCACGCCGGTCGATTCCAGCCGGCGGTACGGCAGCTCGGGATAGGTTACGATGTGAGCCATAGTCGCTTACTGCCCCGTAGTCGCGGGCGCGGTGGCCGGCGCGGGCGTCGCGCCCTGCAGCTGCCGGACGTACATCACGATCGCCCAGCGCTCGAGATGATTGGTGCGCGGTCCGTAGGCGGGCATCAGGCCGCGGCCCGCGCGGATGATCGCGTAGAGATAGCCGTCGCTGTGCGCGCGCGTGACCGGCAGCGTCAGGTTCGGCGCGAACGGGAATTTGCCCTGGCCGATGATCGAGCCGTCACCTTTGCCCTGCGGCCCGTGACAGACGGCGCAGTGGCGCATGTACATGGTCTGACCCACCCGCAACGCGACCGAGTCGGCGGGCGCGAACGGATTCGTGATCTGCGCGGCGAACTCGTTCAATCCAGCCTGCGTCGCTTCCAGCGGTCCGAGCGACTCACCCGCGGGCGTGCCGTACGGCACCGAGCCATAGGGCGCGGGGCGCGGCGCCTCGTACGGATCGAGCGCCGGCGAGTTGCGCAAAAAGCTGAACACCGGAATCGACGCCATTGCGTTCTCGAACTGCGTGCACCCGGACAATCCGAATACCATCACCGTCCACGTACACGTGACCGTGAACGTGAACGTGAACGTCCTCTTAGATGTCAACCCGCACCTCCTCCGGCCGCTCCCGCACCGACACCGCTCCCGCCTTTTGCAGAATTTCGCGCGCCTGCGGTGCCTTGCCGTTCGCGACCACGAAGACGCCGAATTTGTCGGCCGAGAACGCGGGGTCGTAAATCACCCGCGCGCGTGCGCGCGGCAACCGCGCGTTGATAAACAGCCCGGCAACCGTGGACAGCGCGCCGAACAGAATCGCCAGCTCGAACGCGATCACGACCATGGGCGGAATCGAGATGATCGGCTTGCCGCCGGTCACGAGCGGCCAGTCCAGCGACGTCCAGGTCGGCAGCGCGAAGCCGGTGGCTGCGCCGGTCAGGCCGCCGACCAGCGTGAACAGCCGCACTGGACTTTGCGGCGGCTGCAGCGCGTGCTCGAGATCGTGGCTGGGCATCGGCGAGAAGGTCACGATCCGTTTCAGCCCGGCCGCCTTCAGACTGTGAATCGCTTCCACGGCGGCGTCGACTTCGGCAAACACGCCGAGCACGCCGTCTTCTCTGGCTACGTTCATCCTAGTCTCCCGCCGCTGCGGAGTCGGCGATCTTCTTCCGCCGCGGAAGCGGCAGCACTTCCTTCAGCTCCTGCACCGATACGCCCGGCAGCAGGCGCAGGAAGAGCAGGAACCACATCAAGAACCACGCAAAGCTGCCGGCCAGGATCGACATTTCGACCCAGGTCGGCTTGTAATTGCGCCACTGCCACGGCTCGTACTCGTGCGACAGGCTGACCACGATGATCACGAAACGCTCGAACCACATGCCGATGTTGATGAAGATCGTGATCACGAACAGCGCGGAGATATTCTGCCGGACCTTCTTGAGC
>JBQTJO010000295.1:0-8213 GCA_052387015.1 Gemmatimonadota bacterium | reverse complement strand
AACGTGGACTCCTTCCGCCGCAACCTGCAGCGCAGCTACATCGATCAGATGATGCGCGTGCTGCTGAACCGCGCGGCGGTGCCGTGGTTCACGCCAGTACCGGAGGACGCGCGCTCCCTCGCGCGTTACGAGCTGGTGCAGCTGTCGGAGCAGTTGGCTCAAGCCGCGAAGGCCGGTGAGCTGAATGTCGAGACGCGCGCGCACCTCGCGGAGAGCAAGGCGCGGATCGACGCGGCTCTCGAGACGAGCCTGGTTATCGCTCCGCGATAACTGAGGAGGGGCGTAGGGTGTAAGGGAGTAGGGGCGAGCCGCTCCGCGCACGGCACCGCCTTCTCCGGCATCGCCGCCTCGAATCGTCGGGATACTTCTGCGCGAGCGCCTGCGCCGCCCGCATGTACGCGGAGTCGCCGGCCGGCCCCGCGTTCGGACCGTAACGCTGCTCGAGCGCGAGGATGTAGTCGCGCTCGCTTGCAGACGCATTCAGCAGCAGCGCTTTCGCTAAACTGATCGCGTCCCAGCCGGCCGCGTTCGCGACCGAGTCCATCGGCAGGTTCACGTTCGGACCGTAGCCGTACGCGACGCCCCACCAGCAGATCGCGCACTTCGGATCCAGCCGCGCCGCCTCGCGGAACGAGCGGATGGACTCCTCCTGGTTGAAGCCGTACGCGAGTCTTAGACCCTGATCAAAGTACTGTTGCGCCTTCGGCACCTCGGTGCTGATTGGGTGGTGGTGATTGCCGAGGTTCGGGTAAAGCGGGACCGGCTGCTGTTGCTGCTGCGCGGTGGCGAGCATCATCGCCAACAGGAGGGGGGTGGTCATGGGTTGGCTCCTCGGGTTTTTGACTGCGGCACAATACTGCGGCACAATAAACCGGCACAATAAACCGGCACCTGAAACCGGAACCGGGTTTGCCGCTGTTTTGTGCCGCTGTTTTGTGCCGCTGTTTTGTACCGCTGTACCTCTATTTATTTGAATTTGAATTTGAAGTTTGAATTTGAATTATTTCCGCTGTTGATGGCGTTTTAATTCAAATTCAAATTCGAATTCAAATTCAAATGTCAGACGTTGCGTATTTCAGTCACGAGCTTCTTGAGACTCGCCTTCGCGTCCCCGAACAGCATACGCGTCTTGTCCTCGTAGAACAGCTCGTTCTCGATGCCCGCGAAGCCCGGGTTCATGCTGCGCTTCAGCACCAGCACACTCTTCGCCTCCGACACGTTGAGGATCGGCATGCCGTAGATCGGGCTGCTCGGTGTGGTCTTGGCGGCCGGGTTGACCACATCGTTCGCGCCGATCACGACCGCGACATCCGCGTTCACGAAATCTTCGTTGATGTGCTCCATGTCGTAGATCTTGTCGTACGGCACGTTGGCTTCCGCGAGCAGCACGTTCATGTGGCCGGGCATGCGGCCGGCGACCGGGTGGATCGCGTAGCGCACTTCGCCGCCGCGCTTCTCGATCGCGTCCGCCAGCTCGCGCACGTCGTGCTGCGCCTGCGAGACGGCCAGGCCGTAGCCGGGCACGACGATCACCTTGCGCGCGTACGCGAGCGAGAGCGCCGCGTCGTCGGGCTGGATCTCGTGGATCGACCTGCCGTCCGCGCCGCGTGCCGCCGCGGCCGCTTCATCGCTCTTGCCGAACGCGCCGAACAGGACGTTGGTGAAGGAGCGGTTCATCGCCTTGCTCATCATCATCGACAGGTAGAAGCCGGACGTGCCGTCCAGCGCGCCCGCGATGATGAGCACGTTGTTGGAGATGGCGAGGCCGGTCGCGGAGGCGGCCAGCCCGGCGTACGAGTTCATGAGCGAGAGCACGACCGGCATGTCGGCGCCGCCGATCGGCAGGATGGCCAGTGCGCCGACCACGAAGGCGATCGCGATCAGCGCGTAGAAGACGGCCTGCGCCTCGGGATTGACGATCAGGTAGATGTAGGAGGCGAACGCGGTCGCAAACAGGCCGATGTTGATCACGTTCTGGAGCGGATACGTGATCGGCGGGCTCGGCAGGAAGCCCTGCAGCTTGCCGAACGCCATGAAGCTGCCGGTGATGGTGAGCGTGCCGAACAGCACCTCGAAGCCGATCGCCGCGCTGGTGAACGTGCTGAGCTCGCCGGCGTGGCGCTGATACTCGATAATGCCGACCAGCCCGGCCGCGATCGCGCCGAACATGTGCGAGATCGCGGTCCGCTGCGGCACCGCCGTCATCGGCATCAGGATCGCCATCAGCGCGCCGATGATCGAGCCGACGATCATCGCGCCGATGATCCACTCGTAGCTGACGATCTCGTGGTGCAGCAGCGTGCCGATCACGGCCAGCAGCATGCCGAACTCGGCGAAGTGCATCCCGCGCCGCGCGGTCGCGGGCGAGCCCATGTACTTGAGACCGAGAATGAAGAGCAGAGCGGCGAGCAGGTACAGCGCCTGGATAATGAACTCCGTGCTCATTCCCTGTCGCTCTTCTTGAACATCCGCAGCATGCGCTCCGTGATCATGAAGCCGCCGACCACGTTGATGGTCGCGCACAGCACGGCGACCGCGCCCAGCACGTTGGCGGTCGTGCCGTAATCCGCGCCGGCCGCGACCAGCGAGCCGACCAGCGAGATGCCGGAGATCGCGTTGGTCGCCGACATGAGCGGCGTGTGCAGCAGCGGCGGGATGCGCGTGATGATCAGGAAACCGACGAAGCCGGCCAGGATCAGGACGTAGATCTGCAGGAATTGCGTCAGCACTCAGTCCTCGGGCGTCAGTTGGCTCAGGGGAATGTGCTGCTCGATGCGGATGCGGTCCTCGTCATCGCGCACGCGCAGCGTGATCAGCGGATCCGGCCGGCTCCAGTCGACTTCGATGATGCCGTAGTTCAGCGCGATGATCAAGTCGCCGACACGGTGGCGGTTCGCCTCGGCGCGCGCGTCTCTCCAGGTGTGGGTCAGCCCGCTCGAGGTCAGGTCGTACAGCGGGTAGCCGGCCGGGCTGCCGGCCAGCCGCGACAGCTCCGCGATGTGGCGGTCGCCGCTCAGGAAGATGACGCCGGGCGCGTCGGTCTCATCGATCAGCTCGAGCAGCCGCTCGCGCTCGGCCGGGAAGTTCGCCCACTTCTCGAAACGATGGTCCTCCGGCACGACCTGTATCGAAGAAGCGATGAGATGAATCTGCGCATCGCTGTCCTCCAGCTGATCCTCCAGCCATTGCCACTGCTCTTCACCGAGAACAGTGCCGTTCGAGCCGATCGCATCGCGATGGTAGCGCGTGTCGAGCAGGATGACTTTGATGCGCCGGCCCGGCTCGCCGTACGTCTCCGCGGCATAGACGCCCTGCTGGCGACGACGCGCGCTGCCCGCCGGCTCGCCCACGAAATCGAGCATCAGCTGCTGACTCGCCCTGCGTGCGACGTACTCCCGGCCGCCGTCGTTCTTGCCGTAGTCGTGGTCGTCCCAGGTGCCGACGATCGGGACGCGGCTCGTGAACGCGCGATACGAGGCATTCGCGAGCTGCCGCTCGTACTTGCGCCGCATCACGCGCATGTCGTCCGTGTCGCCGTAGATGTTGTCGCCCAGCCAGATGAAGAGCTGCGGGTCGTGGCGCGCGATGACCGGCCAGAGCGGCTGCGGCAGATCCTGGCGGTTGCACGAGCCGAACGCGATGACGGTCTTCTGGGCGAATGACGGGCCTGCCAGTGCTGCGAGCGCGAGCAGCAGGAGCAGGGCGTTGCGGCAGGATTTCATGCGCCGAATATGACGCCGGATCAACTCATGCGGCCAGAGCCCCCAGGCGCTTGCGCAGTTGTTCACCCCAGCGTACAGCGTCGATCTCCTGGAAGATCTGCTCGGCCTGCTGCTCGAGCTTGTAGCGGCTGGCGGGCGGCGCGATGACGGCCAGTGCGGTCAGCGTCTCCGCCTCGAGCAGCCGCAGCCGCTGGCTGCGCGCGGTGTCGAGCGCCGCGTCCAGCAGTTTGCGCGCCTCCTTGCGGTCGCCCCTGGCGAGGATGATCATGCCCAGCACGCGCTGCGCGTCCGCGATCGCGGCCGGCTCGCCCAGCTCGCGGAACCGCTCGAGCGCCTGCTGCGCGCTGGTCTGCGCCGCGTCCACGTCGCGCCGGCTGTACAACAGCAGCAGCGCCAGCTCCTGCTCGGCGCGCGCGACATCATCCATGCAGTCCGCCGCGAACGCCCAGGTCAGCGCGCGCTGGAAATGCGCGTGCGATTCGTCATCGTGATCCAGCTCGCGAAAAACGATGGCGAGATTCTGGTGGGCCTGCGCGAGGCCGCGCGAATAGCCGAGGCGCAGGTACGCGGCCACCGACCGCTGAAACGCGGAGAGCGCGTCCTCCAGGCGCATCGAGAGAATCGCGCTCACGCCCAGGTTGTTGCTGGCGCGCGCGACGTATTCCGGATCATCGGCCTGGGTCGCGACCGCGACCAGCTCGAACCAGGCGCGCTCCGCCGCGTGCGCCTGCCCGTGCTCGAGCAGCAGCACGCCGTGCAGGTTCAGCGCGTCGCACAGCACGCGGGACGCGCCGCCCGCGCGTGCCGCATCGACGACGACCGAGCACAGCTCGACCACATCCGCGATGCCGCCCACGCGCCGGGCCGCGTCCGCCAGCATGAAGCCGAGCTCGGGCTGCTCGAGCAGCTGCGCGCGCGGCAGCTCACCCAGCATACGCACGACCTCCTGATAACGGCGCGCGCGGTAGCGCGCGCGGACGGCCTCCAGCAGCGGCAATCCATCGTCGTTCTTCAGAATCTGCATGCTAATTGGTCGCCATGCCGAAGCCGGTGAAGTCGTGGACCTCGGCTTCAATGAGATCGCCCGGGAGACTGAGACTCGGAATCTGCAGCCAGGGCAGTCCGGGCAGCTCCTGCTTGAAGACGCCGATCTCGAGCTCGAGCGCGGCGTCGGCCAGATTCACCGTGCCGTTGCCGTCGAGGTCGGGATTGGCGCGCGCGTGGCTCAGCCTCAGAATGGCGGGCTGCGCATCGTCGAATTTCAGCCCGGACGGCGAGAAGCGGAACACCATCCGGCCGTCGTCCTCCACCCGCACCGTGATCTCGACCGAGTCGCCCGCCTCGAAGCGGGTGCCGTCCGGCCGCTCCGCCAGCGACTGCGCGCCCACCGTGAAGCGCAGGAACTCCTCGGCCGGGTCGCTGTAGCGCAGGACGACGACGCGCGTCTCACCCTTCACGGCCCAGACGCGCGCCTGCTTCTCGGCCGCAGCGTACGCGTCGTCGTCGAATTTCAGGAACTCAGGTTCGCTCGCAAGCAGAGCCTGGCGCGGCGGCGTGACATCGCCACTACAGGCGGTGATGAGGATCGCCAGGCCGGCGACCAGGGACCGCGTCATAACTCCTCCATGAGTCGCACGTCTGCGCGGCCGAGACCGCATTTGGTGTTCCTTCCCGCCAAGCTATTGCGCCGCCTCGAATTCATACAAGGCTCGTGAGCCTCCCGATTACGGGTTTCGGTACTTTTTTCACGAGATCCGCCACCTGAATACCGGCCAACGCGGAGCAGGAATGACCCGTCCAACGTATAATGCGTGCCCCCTGAATCGCTGCATTCATATGGAGACAGGAATGAGGAAGTCGATAAAGACCGGTATCCTGCTGCTCGGCGCGGTAGTGACGATGACGACGTCGTCTACGGCCCAGGACCGGCTCCGAACCTATCCGGGCTACGAAAGCTACCAGCGCTTCCTGCGCGAAATGCCGGCATCGTTACGGTCCGGCGCGTTGCGCGTACGGTGGCTGGACAGCGCCACGTTCGAGTACACGCTCGGCGGCCGGCATTACCGCTACGACGCGCGCTCGCTCAGCTCGCAGGAGGTTCCGCTGCCGGTGCAGGTCAGCGAGCCGCGGCGCGGCGGGCCCGAGCGCGGTCGCCAGTACGATTCCGCGCTCTCGCCGGACGGCCGGCTGCGCGCGTTCTACAAGGACCGCAATCTCTGGTTCGGCAATGCCGACGGCAGCAACGCGGTCGCGCTCACCACGGCTGGCAGCGAGCAGGCGCGCACCAGGTTCGGCAGTGCGAGCTGGGTGTATGGCGAGGAGCTGGATCAGAACACCGCGATGTGGTGGTCACCGGATGGCAGCAAGCTCGCCTTCTACGGCTTCGACGAGAGCATGGTGCCGGATTTCTTCCTGCAAATGGATCAGACGAAGCTGTACAGCACGCTCGACATCGAGGCTTATCCGAAAGTCGGCGAGCCGAACCCGGTCGTCGATCTCTACGTCTACGATCTCGCGACCAGGAAGACGACGCGGCTCGACATCCGGGATGGCAAGCCGTTCGATCCAAACGTGCTCGGCTACTACGCCTATCACATCGCCTGGACGCCGGACTCGAAGGAGCTGACGCTCAACCGCACGAACCGCAAACAGAACGTCATGGAGCTCACGGCCTGCTCGCCGGCGAGCGGCAAGTGCCGCGCGATCGTGCGCGAGGAATGGCCGGCTGCATGGGTCGAAAACTCGCCGGAGATGCAGTACCTCGAGGATGGCAAGCGCTTCATCTGGGCCTCGGAGCGGACCGGCTTTCGCAACTACTACCTTTACGATCTGAGCGGCAAGCTGCTCGCTACGCTGACCCGGCATTCCTTCGAGGCCGGCGGCATCATCACGGTCGATGAGACCGGGGGCGTGCTCTACTACATGGCCCGCAGCGGCGACAATCACATGAAGCAGCAGTTGCATCGCGTCGGGCTGAACGGCCGCGGCGATCGCCGTCTGACGGATCCCGCGCTGCATCATCAGATCACGGCCGCGCCGGGCGGCAAGCGGTTTGTCGACGTCGCGCAGGCGCACGACGTCGCCCCCGTCACCCGCCTGCTGAATTCCGATGGCCAGGTGATCGCGGAGCTCGCGAAGAGCGACGTTCGCAATTACCGGCAACAGCCGGTCGAGCTGTTCACCTTCACGGCCGCGGATGGCGCGACCACGCTGCACGGCCTGCTGCACAAGCCGGCGGACTTCGATCCGAACCGCAAATACCCGCTGCTGGTCAGCGTGTACGGCGGCCCGGCCACCAATGGCGCGCACGAGACCTTCACGACCGCGAGCCCGCTGACCGCGTATGGCTTCCTGGTCGTCACGCTCGACTCGCGCAGCGCGGCGGGACGCGGCAAGCGCTTTCTGGATGCCATCTACCAGAAGCTCGGCACCGTCGAAGTCGATGACCAGGCGGCCGGTGTGAGAGCGCTGTGCACGCGCAGCTACGTCGACTGCACGCGCATCGGCATCTTCGGCACCTCGTACGGCGGCTACGTCTCGGCCATGGCGATCCTGCGCCACCCGGACATCTTCCACGCGGCCTCGGCATCTTCGCCCGTGACCGACTGGCGGCATTACGACACGATCTACACCGAGCGCTACATGTGGACGCCGCAGGGCAACGCCACCGGCTACGACGAGGGCTCGGCCATGAATTACGCGGACCGGCTGAAGGGCCGGCTGATGATCTACTACGGCACTGCCGATAACAACGTGCACCCGAACAACTCGATGCAGCTGATCCAGGCGCTGCAGCGCGCGGGCAAGTCGTTCGAGGTGCAGGTCGGGCCGGACCGCGGCCATACCTCCATCGGGCAGGATCGGATGATGGAGTTTTTCATCGAGAACCTGGTGCTTTCGAACTGACTCGGGCCCGGTCGCGGGCGCGGGCGAGGTCGCGGGAAAAATGCGGGCGCGGGTGGCGGTCGCGGGACGCGGGACGGGTCGCGGGTCGCGGGCAAGGTGGGGACTCGGGGATCCGCGGCCCACGCCCCCGACCCGCGCCCGAGGCAGTTTCCCGCGCCCTCGCCCTCGCCCGCGACCGCGCCCGAATTCGTTGCATTCAGCCAAAAAGCCAGCTAGATACCAGTGATCTTACTTACAAGGAACGCCCCCCATGGCCCGTCTCACCGTCGACGAGATTGATGAGAAGCTGCTCGAGTGGTTCGCCCATCGCGCCCGCCGCCTCGGCCAGTCCGAGGAAGAGCTCGCGCGCTTCCTGATCGAGCGCGAGGCCCGGTCGGAGCAGACCTGGCAGACGCTGGAAGACAGCACCACGCGCATGCGCGATCGGCTGAAGAGCCTGGGCCGCTACGAGGCCGCCCGGCCGATCCGCAAGCACACTGATCGTTAAAACCGCATAGGGATTCATGAAGCTCGCAACGATCCAGCTCGCGATCGCGGCCGCCGCCGTGTTGTGCGCCGCGGCGCCGGCTCACGCGCAGGAGAAGA
>JBQTJO010000294.1:0-6592 GCA_052387015.1 Gemmatimonadota bacterium | reverse complement strand
GCTCCCATCGCTCCCATCGCTCTCATCGCTCCCATCGCTCCCATCGCTCTCATCGCTCCCATCGCTCCCATCGCTCTCATCGCACTATCGCGTCCCGAACAGCCGATCTCCGGCATCACCGAGCCCGGGCAGAATGTAGCCGTGCTCGTTGAGCTGCCGGTCGAGCGCGGCCGTAAACACCTGCACATCGGGGTGCGCATCCAGCATGCGCCGCACGCCTTCGGGCGCGGCGACGAGGCACACGAGGCGCACACGGACCGCGCCGTTCTTCTTGAGCGAGCTGACCGCCGCGACGGCGGAGCCGCCGGTCGCGAGCATCGGATCGAGCAGAATGAAATCGCGCGCTTCCGGGTCGGGCGGAATCTTGAAGTAGTAGTCGACCGGCTCGAGCGTGTCGTGCTCGCGGTACAGGCCGATGTGTCCGACCCGGACCGACGGCATCAGGCGCAGGATGCCCTCTGCCATGCCGAGGCCGGCGCGCAATATGGGCACCAGCGTCAGCTTCTTGCCACCGACCTTGCGGGCGACCGTACGCTCGAGCGGCGTGTCGATTTCGACGTCTTCCAGCTTGAGATCCTTGGTCACCTCGTAGCCCATCAGCATCGAGATCTCGTCGACCAGCGCGCGAAAAGTCTTCTTCGAGGTCGCGCGATCGCGCAGAATCGCGAGCTTGTGCTGCACGAGCGGGTGTTCGATGATCGTGAGATTGGGGAAATCAGCCATCGCTCTTATCGCTCTTATCGCTCATATCTCTCATATCTCTCTCATCGCTCTCATCGCATCATCGCAACTTGCCCACACCGTGCCGCTCGACCCAGCCTTCCGCGTCCGCGACGGTGCGCACGCGCAGCCACTCGCCGCGTTGTTCGACGACGTCGAGCCCGGCACCCGCCTGAACGTTGCGGACGACTGGCGAATGCACAGTCGGATCACTGTACAGCCTGGTTTCCGGCTCTAACGCGACCGCGTAATCGCGGCCGTCGCCGAGCACGCCGATCGCGAGCGCGACCACCATGAACGCGATCGGCGCGAGCGCCCACGACCACGTGCGCGGGCGGCGCCGCACAATGCCGATCACCACCAGCGCGCACGCGAGCCACCACGCGATGGCGGCGAGAAGGTACCATTCGACCGGTCGCACAGACAGAGGCGGGCGCGTCCGCAACACCTCGACCGCACCCGCGGCTTGCAGATTTGCGAGCAGCGCGCGGTCACGCGGCGTCGCGCGCAGGGCACGAGCCCAGGCCCATACCGCCCGGCCCTGTTCGCCGGAACGATAGTACGCGTTGCCGAGGTCGATCCAGGCGGACACGTTCGCGGAATCCGCGGCGACTACAGTTTCGAACGCGCGTGCGGCCTCCGCGAAGTTTCCGCTGCGGTACAAAGCGATGCCGCTGTCGAACGGCGCGGCCGGCGTGGCCTGCAACGCCGCCAGCAGCAAGAGCGCCGCCGGCGCGCCGGGCCCGCCCCTTTCACTGCGCACGACTTCGCGCAGCAGGGACTCCGCCTGCTGCAGTAACGACGCGCGCTCCGCGGCCTGGGCCGCCGCCGGTGCGACGCGCTGCGTTTCGATGCGCGCGATCAGGTCCTGGCTGCGCGCGCGGACGTCGTCCTGCAAGTGCGATACGCGACCGGCAGCGCGCAGGAGCGACTCGAGTTCGCGCAGGAATTCGGGATAGGATGTATCGGCGGCGCGGATCCGTTTCAATTCGGCGAGCAGGGCGGACGATCCGCGCGGCCGCCTGCGCGCGTGGCGCACGAGCAGAGCCAGCGCGATCGCGAGCAGCGGCACCAGCTGCAGCAGCACGAACGTCCGGCTGCGAACCCAGCCGAGCGTTGCGCGCTGTGGCTGTGTGCGTAGCGCGTCGAGCGCCGTCGCCGCGCCGTCATCGTCCGCGCGCGCCGTGCCCGCAGGCGTGACGAACAGCGTGAGCGGCGCGCTGCTGATGGCTCGATACGATCTGCTTGCAGGATCGAAGAACACATAGCGGGCGGCCGGGATGTCGATCCGGCCGGCGTGTTCCGGGATAATGACCCACTGAAAGCGCTTCACACCACCCACGGTCGCGCCGTCGAACGAGATGGTCGCGTCTTCGGTCGGCGCGAATTGCTCCACGCCGGCGATCTGCGGCAGCACGGGAAGAGGCGCGGCCTTGATGTTGCCCGTGCCGGACAGCTCGAGCGTGATCTGGGCGGCTTCACCCGCGGCAACCGTATCCGGCTGCACGAAAGCGCGCAGCTCATAGCTGCCGACCGCGCCCTTGAAGTCGGGCGGCCGGCCCGATTCCGGTAGCGGCAGCACCGTCAGCTTCGGCGACTGGCTGCGAATCTCGCGCGTCTCCGGTGCGAACAGGAAACCTTCACGCACATCGATGACCGCGCGCGCAGGTGCGAACGCATAGCGGCCGGCACTGAGCGGAAAATATGCGCGCTGCAGCGTGTGGATTTCCGTGACTGCGCCGTTGACCGAGCGCAGTCGCGATTGCACGCCACCGGGCACGTCCTGCACCCAGAATCCGGTCGGTGAGGGCGCCTCGAAGACAGGCGGCCGGGTGAGACGCACGCGCACGTCTTCCGAGAAGCCGGCTTCCACCGTCAGCGTGGATTGCTGGCCGACATAGACCGTCTCAGGCTGCATGCTCGCACGCAGCCACGCATCCTCAGTCGATGCGATGGAGCGAGGCTGAGCCGCGCCGGTCACGACCAGCTCGACTGCATTGGTGCGATACGAGCGACTGCCGCTCGTCACGACGATCGGCGCAATGCGAAAGCGTCCGGGCGTGGCCGGCTGGAGGGCGTATTCGCGCCGGCGAGTCTGTCTGCGTCCGCCCGGAAACGAGATGTGCATCTCGGTGAAGTCCTGCGTGCCGATCAGCGCGATTCCCTGCGGCAGCCGCGGCGCGCCGATGCTCACACTACCGCTCGCATCTTCCACCACGACCTCGAGCACGACCGTCGCACCCACGGCTGCGCTCGTGGTCGAGAGCCGCGCGCTGACGCGCGGCTCCTGCTGCCCTGCGAGCAGCGTCGCGCAGAGAAGCGTCGCCAGCACCATTACCAGTCGCGCGCGACCGGTGTGCGCCGCTCGCCCTTGCGCAGCTTCTCACGGGTGAGCTGGCGCTCGTCCTGCTCGACCGCGCTGAGTATGCGGTCGGCTTGCTCCTGGCTCATTGGCCGCTGCTCGTAGCGCTGGCCAGGACTCGGCCCTTGGCCGGCGCTCGCCTGTGACTGCGACGACCTGCCGGCACCGCCACCGGCGGCTTGCGCCTGATCCTGCTCATCCTGTGCGCGCGGCTCCTGCTCGGCGCCGCCACCACCGGCCTGGGACTGCCGTTGCTTCTCCCTTTCGCGCAGCGCCAGCTCGAGATTCCATTTCGCATCCATGTCGTCCGGCGCGAGCCGAAGCGCCTGCTTGTACGCTTCGACGGCCGCGTCCAGCATCTGCACGGCGATGTGCGGCTCGGCGCTCTTGCGCGCATCCTCGAGATAGCGATTGCCGAGATTGTACATTGCGCGCTGCCGCTTGTCGCCGCGCATCTCGCGCAGCGCCAGCCGCAGCTGCTTCTCCGCATCGGCGTAACGGCCGAGGCGCAGCAGCGCCGTGCCCAGGTTGTAGCGAAGCTCCGGCGAATTATCGCCGTTCGCCACCGCCTTCTCGTATTCGCGCACGGCTTCCGCGTATTTGCCCGCGCGATAGTAGCGATTGCCGCGCTCCAGCTCGCCGATCGCAAAGCCGGTATTGAACGCAACCAGACACACGATGGCCGCAGCCTTCATTGACTTGCTGAGCTGCGCGCCATCCGGTCTGCGACGGCGCGCGAGCAGGAAGTCCAGTGCGAGCAGCACGAGTGCGAGCGCAACGAACCACACCGTCTGATCGCGCGGCTCGACACCGGCTTCGGTCGAGCCGGGCGTGCGCTGAAGCCTGCGCAGCTGCCGCACCAGATCGTCGGCCTCACCGCCATCGAGAGTGTACGATCGGCCGCCGGTCGCTTCCGAAATTCTCGCGAGCAGCTCGGGATTCGCACGCGAAATCACGGTGGTTCCGAACGGGTCGCGCTTGTAGCCGACTACGCGTCCGCTCTCCTGATCGATCTCGGGCACGGGAGCACCACGCTCGGTGCCGACCGCCACCGTGAAGAGCTTCACGCGGCTGTTGCCGGCGCGCTCGGCAGCCTGGCGAATGTCCTGCTCGCTTTCGTGCGCTTCGCCATCCGTGATCAGCACGACGGCGCGTTCGCCGGCCGCACCCTGCGGGCCGCGCGCGAGATCGGCGGCCAGCGTGATCGCGTTCGAGAGCGCGGAGCCGCCCTGGCTGACGATGTCGGGATCGAGCGCATCGACGAACAGCTGCAGGGCGCCCTGATCGCTGGTCAGCGGCGATAGGATGTACGCGCGTCCGGCAAATACGACCATGCCGACGCGCTCGCGCGCGAGATCGCGCAGCAGGCGCCGCACGAGCAGCCGCTCGCGCTCGAGGCGATTGGGCGATACATCGCGGGCCAGCATCGATTTCGAGATGTCGAGCGCGAGCACCACGTTGAGGCTGCGCGATTCGCCCTCGACCGCCCGCATGCCCCAGTGCGGTCCGGCCGCAGCGCTGCCGAGCAGCAGCGCCGCGGCGCCGAGCAGCGCCAGCCGCTCGAGCGGGAAGCGCGCCAGGTCGGCGCCGCCGAGACGGGCCAGCAGGTTCGCATCCGCCAGCGCGAGCGCGACCCTGCGCCGGCGACGCGCGTAGCGGAAGACCAGCCAGGCGGTCACGATCGGCAGAAAGATCGCGAGCAGGAGCAGATCCCGATCGTGGAAGCTCATGGCACTCTCCCCCACCGGCTCGCACGCAGCAGCCACTCCGCTACGACCAGCGCGGCCGCGATCAACACGAACGGCAGCTGCCAGGGCGTGTAATCCATGTAGCGGCGCACGTTCACGTTCGTCTTTTCCAGCCGGTCGATCTGCGCATAGATGTTCTCGAGCGCTTCGCGTGTCTGCGCCCGGAAGTACTCGCCGCCCGTGATGTCGGCGATCTGCCTCAGCAATTGCTCGTCGATGTGCACCGGCAGACTCGCGTACTGCACGCCGAATGGACCCCGCGCCACCGGCACGCGCGCAACGCCCTCGCTACCAATGCCGATGGTGTAGACTTTGATGCGGTACGCGGCGGCCGCGCGCGCGGCGCTGATCGGATCGATTTCACCGCGATTGTTCTCGCCATCCGTAACCAGCACGATGACGCGCGACTTGCCTTCGACATTGCGCAGCCGGTTCGCCGCCGTGGCGAGCGCCGTGCCGATCGCGGTGCCGTCCTCCAGCATGCCGCTGCCCGCCTGCAGCTGCTCGAGGGCCTGGTACAGGACCGGGTAGTCGATGGTGATCGGCACCTGGGTCAGCGCTTCGCCGGCGAATGCGACCAGGCCGATACGGTCGTACTCGCGTCCGCTGATGAACTCGCGCGCGGTCGCCCGCGCGACCTCCATCCGGTTCACCGGCGACAGGTCCTCGGCCAGCATCGAGCTGGAGATGTCGAGTGTGATGACGATCGCGATCCCCTCTGCGTTCACGTCCACGACCGAGGAGCCGGTGCGCGGACCGGCTAGAGCGATGATCAGGCTGCCGAGCGCGAGCGTGCGCAGAAAGTCGGGCAGGCGCGCGAGGCGCTCGGCGCGCGTCGTCGCCAGCCAGCCGAGCACCGATGCGCGCGAGAAGACCAGCGCCGGCCGCACGCGACCGCGCTCCAGCCACCACGCCGGTGGGAATGCCAGCAGGAGCAGCAGCAACCAGGGGCGCGCGAAATCGAAGATCACGCGGCGCCTTGCGCGGGCGCGGTCGCGGGCGCGGGCGCGGGATACGACGTGATCCACGCGCGAGTGCGGTCGAGGTCGCGGGCCGCGGTCGCGGGATCCGGCGTGCTGCGGGCGAATTTCACCAGATCCGCCTGTCGCAAAAGCGCGAGTGCCGGTTTGGCTTCATCCTCCGGCCTCATCTTCGCCGCCATCTCGTCGGTCGTCAGGTGTGTGCGCCAGGTCGGCTCCACGGTTTGCATGTAATTGCGCAGAACTTCCGAGACCAGCGTGTAGAAGCGCTTGAACTCGTTCTGCTCGGGCAAGCGCATGGCCGCGATGCGGTCCAGCTCCTCGAGCGCGCGATCCCGCGGCAGGATGGCCGGGATCGGCTGCTCGATCGGCTGCTTTGGTTTGCGCCTGCGATACCACCAGTAAAGCGCCGCGCCGAGCGCCAGCGCGAGCGCGCCGGCAACGATCCAGGGCCACCAGAGACGACTGCCGCCCAGCACATCCTTGGGCGGCTTCGCCTCTATGCCGGTCGTGTCGGCGGGCAGCACGGATGCGACCGTGATGGCGGGCAGCGCGACCGACATGAGCTGCCGGCCTTCGGGACCGTTGATGGTGACGTTCACCAGCGCCAGCTCGAGCGTGCCGGGTCGCCAGGCTGTGAGCGGATAGGCGGCTGCTGCGACCGTGCCGCCGCTCACCGTGTCGCGCAGCATGCGCACGGTGCCGGCATTCTCGACGTCCTCGGTCGCACTCAATGTATCCGGAAATTCGGCGGTTTTGCCGTACGCCAACTCGATGCGCAC
>JBQTJO010000293.1:0-8172 GCA_052387015.1 Gemmatimonadota bacterium | reverse complement strand
GCCAGTTGGAGCTGATAGGGCTGGAAACCAAGCGGGCCTGCGAGCGCTGCAGTCGGAAACGAATCGTTGAGCCAGGGCTACACAGGAAATGGGTTTCGAGCGTGAATAATATGCGAACACTGCTATGGGTAAACGACTCGTTGAGTCCGTATCGGGTGCACCTGCTCCGGGCTGTAAATCGCGAGCTGACTGCCCGCGACATACGTCTGAAGCTGTACCTGATGGCGCCCAAGCTTCGCGGCCGGCCGTGGAATCACGAGACGAGCGAGCTTGGATTCCCTTCCCGCGTTTTTTCCGGGGTTCAGCCCCGGTACGATATGATGAACTTCCACTTCAACCCCGGCCTGGTGCTGACAGCCGCGCGCGAGCGCGCCGAATGGCTGCTTGTCGCCGGCGGGTGGTACGCGCCAACGTCGTTCCTGACGCTTTTCGCCTCGGCGCTCATGCAGCGCAGCCGGCCGGTAATCTTCTGGGTGGAAGCGAACCGAGAATCGATGAGCCACCGGCATGCGCTCGCCATGAACTGGCGCCGATCCGTGCTTAAGGTGGCAACTGCTTTGGCGGTGCCGGGGCAGGTCGCAGTCGACACTATCGTCAAGGTGGTAGGGATACGCGAGAAACCCTTCCTCCGACTACCGAACATCGTCGACGAGGTGCGGTACGGCGCCACTGTCGAAACGCTGCGCCGCGACCGGGAAAGCTTAAGGCGCGGGCTCGGCCTCTCGCCTGACGAGCGCGTCTTTTTTTGGCCCGCCCGTCTCCACGAGCTGCACAAAGGGATCATTAACTTTCTGGGAGCGGTCAAGGACCTGATTGGCCCCGATGTCCGCATTGTCATTGCCGGCGAAGGTCCTGACCGCGCGATGATCGAGCGCCATTTAGCCACGTGGGGATTGAGTCGCGCGCGGCTCGTCGGCCAGCAATCGGCCGATCAGATGATCGAATGGCTCGCCGCGGCCGACGCATTGCTGCTTCCATCGCTGTCGGACCCCAACCCGTTGTCCGTGGTCGAGGCGCTGTGGGCCGGGCTACCGTTGCTGATTTCAAACCGTTGTGGCAACTGGCCGGAGGCAGTTTCTCACACCGGCCAAAATGGGTGGGTCGTCGATCCGGGTTCGGTCACCTCGATGCGAACTGCCTTCGCAGAGCTGGTCTCGGCCAACGATGAGCAGCGAGCCGCGATGGGGACGGCTTCGCGCGAAATGGCCTTGACGAGGTTTTCCACCGAACGCTGCGTGCGCGAGTTCGTCGACCAACTCGAGGGCTGCACCGTGACTGGGGAGCATGCGCCGTGGTGATGACCGTCGCGACACCGGCCGGAGGTGCTTTTCTTCGGCAGACCCCTGCGTCCCAGGTGTGGCGGATGTTGTTGTACTTATACAGCTTGCTCGCGTTCTGCGGTGCGATGCTGTGGATCACGCTCGAGCACCTCGGCGTCAACGTCGGTGCCGTGGACGCGTCAGTTGTCGTAACGTACGCGGCGATCATCCTCTTGTCTTCGTTCGGCTTGGCTGCGTGCTTCGCCAAATCAGGGCAGCTGCTGCTCGTCATGTTCTGGCTCTTCAATCTGCTCTTCTTCGGGCTGGGGCCGCTCGTGCAGTATCTGACTGTGCTCTTTCGGTTCCCTCTCAGCGAAGAGACGCTGCTGAAGACAAATCTGGTTGTGCTGAGTTATTCGGTCTTGTTTTTCTTCGCCTATCGCAGGGCGTTTCGGAAAGGAGGCGCGGTGAAGCAGCCCGGGCGGGTCGGGTTCATTTCGCCGCGCGCGCTGGTGGTCGGCGCGCTCGTTTCAGTGGTCGTGCTCGCGGCGGTGATCGCGGCGGCTGGATTCATCTTGGACAGCAACATGGTCCTGCGGATGGCCGGGGGGTATGAAGCCGGCTTTCCTGCGTTGATCGCCAGCTATTTCATCCGTTTTTTCGTCTATTTTTTGATGTTGTTCGCCTATTTCCGTTGGAAATGGGTCGGCGGCGCGAACAGCCCCGGGGATTGGGCAGTCTTGCTCGTGGTAACCATCTGCTGCCTCGCGCTGAATTCACCGGTCGGCGGCCAGCGGGCCCACGTCTTCGCGCTCTACTTCGGCTGGCTGCTGGTGGTCTGGCCTCTGCGGCGCAAGCGCGCCCCCGCCTACCTTGCGCTGCTGTTAGCCGGAGTGTTCGGCGCCGCGCTGATCGGCGACGTCAGGGCGATGGTCCTCGGCATGGAGGGGGCAAAGATCCAGGTAAATGAGCTCCCGCGCTTTCTCGCCACGCCGAACGTGGACACCCAGCTGGCGCACGTCCTGGACTACGTCGCTGCTGACGGTCCGACATGGGGCCGACAGATGGGCGGCGCGCTGCTCGCGTGGGTGCCACGCACCATTTGGCCGAGTAAGCCGGTTGGCACTGGCATGTTCATCTTCGAGGAGTTCGTGTCGCGTACCGAGTGGGTCACGGATACCAATGTGACCGTGTCGCTCCTCGGCGAGTTCTACGTCGATTTCGGGCTCCCCGGGGTGTTGCTCCTGACGCCGCTGCTAGGCTACGCATGCGGGATCTTCGACCGCCAGTACAAGCGGCACTTAGCCGCTATGGTGGGGCAAGCACGCGCCCGTTTGGCATTTCCACGCTCCAGCACACGTTACATGCTATTGTATGCGCCTTTCGTAGGTATGTTCTTTTACGTGCTGCGTGGCGATCTCATGTCGAGCGTCTCCTTCATTATAGCGTATTGCGCTGCATTTGTGCTCGTCGACACCGTCCTAGTCCGGCCGCGGAGAAGCGAGATCAGCCTAATGAGAACAGCAACTGCGATGTCGCCGCGTCCTGTTTGAGCTGAACAAAGTTCCGTTCCGGGGCACAATGGCTTTTGCCCACCGGGTCGCTCCTGATCTACGCGCCCGCGCTGACGCGCGCGAACGGCGAGCGGACGAGTATCTCCACGCTAGACATCGCTCCGTCGATTGTCCGCAGTCCGTGGATGTACGCCTGCCCGCCTGCATGCCGAGAGCGGTAGCACTGCTGGGGTGAATGAATGATGAATACGACGCTGCTAATAGACGCGGTGAACGTCATCAGCCCCGGCGGTTTGCAGCTGCAGGCCGAATTGATGCGCATGGTCGCATCCCGCCGGCCGCTCAACTGGCGGGTGCTCTTCGTCACTGCCAACGACTCGGTTGCCGACGTTCCTGAAGGCATCGAGTTGTTGCAGCTCGACCGTATCGAAGGTTTGGCAGGGCTCTGGACGTGGGTAACGCGCAAGCGGCATGACCTGGTACGACGAACCGGCACCAGCGTCGTCTACTTGCTAGGTGGCATTCTAAGCCCCGGTCTGGCCCGCCTATGCGGCACCGTGAGCTCGATCAACAGCATGCTCCCGTTCGCGCCGGAACATGTGCGCCACTATTCGCCGCTGGCGAAGGGCAGGTGGCGACTGCTCTTGCTGCGGCGTGCGTATTTGTACGGCTCGCGCCTGGCCGACGCGGTGGTCGTACCATCGGAATACGCGATCGACCGGCTGCGGGTGAATGGCGTCGACATCGAGCCGAAGGCCTTCGTGGCGTACAATCCAGTGCCTGAGTATGTACGTTATCGGCCATCCAGCCCTCCGCCGCATCCGTACGAGAAGCGTCCCTATTTCTTCTACCTGTCGGTCGTGTTTTGGTACAAGAACCATCTCCAATTGATAGAGGGATACCGCCGGGCTGCGGCTTCAGTGCCAGATTTGCCGGATCTCCTGCTCGCGGGGCCCCCGGCCGATTCTGAGTATGTCTCGCTTATACAACAGGCCATTACTCGAGCAGGGCTTGAACAGCGTGTACGTTACCTGGGTTTCGTCGAGCGTGAGATGATCCCCGGTTGGTTGCACCATGCCACCGTCAACGTGTTTCCCAGCACATGCGAAACGAACTCCTTCGCGCAGACTGAAATTCTGGGAGCCCATGGCGTGCTGGCCTGCTCGAATTGCCCGCCGATGCCGGAGGTCGCCGGGCCAGCGGCAGAACTGTTCGATCCGCACGACCCTAATTCGATCGCTTCGGCCCTCCTCCGGCTGGGCCGCGACGGAGCCAGGCGAGACGAGCTTCGGAAGCTTGCGGCCGAACGAGCCGCCGAGCTGACGGCGGAACGCGGTGGCGAAATCGTATGGAAAGCGGTGCACCACGCTTTCGACGCGTTTCGGGCGCGCCGGAACGGCTCCGGCTTACTCGCGTCTTTCGCCGGGCTGTAACCTAAACCTAATGGCGTTGCTCGAGCACGCCTGCCGCCGTGGGGCGCCAATACCAGAACCTGGCTGGCCGTTCAAGCGCTGGGACAAGCCCACTCTGCTTCTCCCGAACCTGGAGATGCCTGTGCCCGCCTGCGGCCACACGCGGCAGGTGCAAGAGGGATTCTGTGTGACAGCAAAAACATAGGTATCATGACCACATTCAAGAAAACTACCCTAGGGGGAGCCGCGATGGCGCGCGATGGCGTGGCCTGGAAGGTAGCGCTGAGCGATATCGATCTCGGAGAGGAAGAAGAGCGTGCTGTCGTCGAAGTGCTGCGTTCGAAATGGCTAACCCAAGGGCCCCGTGTCGCAGAATTTGAGAGGCGGTTCGCCGAAGCAGTCGCCGCGCCGTATGCCGTGGCCGTATCGAACTGCACTGCGGCGCTGCACCTGGCGCTACTCGCCGTCGGCGTGAGGCCCGGCGACGAAGTCATCGTGCCGGCCTTGACCTTCGTGGCCACGGCGAACGCCGTGCTGTTCTGTGGAGCGACGCCGGTGTTCGCCGATATCGTCGATGCCGAGTCGCTTGTCATGGCCCCAGCTGACGTCGAGTGTAAGGTGACGCCGAGGACGCGCGCGATCGTGCCGATGCACTATGGAGGCTACCCCTGCGACCTCCACGCACTCGCGGAGATCGCGCAGCAGCACGGACTGGAGGTGGTCGAAGACGCTGCTCACGCTCCCGGCGCGGCTTGGCGAGGACAGAAGATTGGCGCGCTCAGCCGTGCCACCTGCTTCAGCTTTTTCGGAAACAAGAACCTCGTGACTGGTGAAGGCGGCATGGTGACGACGAGCGACGCAGGGGTCGCCGAATTCGTGAGGCTGCACCGAACACACGGCATGACCGCTACCAGTCTCGACAAGATAAGCGGGCACGCATTCAGCTACGACGTCCTCGCGACCGGTTACAACTACCGACTCACTGAACTGCAGGCGGCACTCGGTCTCGCTCAACTGCAGAAGTTAGAGCGAAACAATGACATTCGCCGTCGGCTCGCCGGCATCTATCGTGAGCGGCTCAATCAGATCTCGGAACTGACTGTACCCTTTGTCGGTCGCGACGCCGAGTCTGCGTGCCACTTGTTCTGCGTCCTGTTACCGCCGACGGTCAACCGCCCGCGCGTGCAGCGCTTGATGAAGGACCGCGGTGTGCAAACCAGCATTCACTACCCGCCGGTGCATCGCTTCACCAGCTTCCAGGGCCGCTTCTCGGCCGACGTGCCGAAGCTGGAAGCGATCAGTGCACGCATGCTAACACTGCCACTGCACCCGCTGATGACGCCGCAGGACGTGCACGTGGTGTGTGACACCCTCGAGGAAGCTCTGGAGGCATGAAGCTCGACGGAAAAAAGGTTCTCGTCACCGGCGGCGCGGGCTTCATCGGTTCGCACCTGGTCGAGGCGCTCGCCGCGAGGGCGGCGACGGTGCGCGTGCTCGTGCGTTACAACTCGCTCGGGCGTTCGGGGCATCTCGACGAGATGAAGATACCGGCGAACGTGGAGTGTGTATGGGGTGACGTAGCCGACTTGCGATCGGTTCTCACGGCGATGGATGGTTGCCAGGTTGTCTTCCACTTGGCTGCGCTCATCGGCATCCCCTACTCGTATCATGCTCCGCAATCCTACCTAGCCACGAATCTTGCGGGCACACTGAACGTGCTCGAGGCGGCGCGAATAACGAACGTCGAGCGTTTGGTGCACACCTCGACGTCCGAAACCTATGGCACCGCCCGCTACGTGCCAATCGACGAGCAGCACCCGCTGCAGGGTCAGTCTCCGTATTCGGCCACGAAGATCGGTGCGGACAAGCTGGCGGAGTCCTACCACCTCTCGTTCGACCTTCCCGTTGCCACGCTCCGCCCGTTCAACACCTATGGCCCGCGACAGTCCGCGCGCGCGGTAATCCCGACCATCATCAGCCAAGCACTCGAGGGCGATCGAGTGATGCTCGGCTCGCTCGACCCCGTACGCGATTTGACGTTCGTTTCGGACACGGTCGCAGCCTTCCTCGCGACCGCTGAAACCGATGCCGCAGTCGGCAAGACCATTAATGCTGGGACCGGGAAGGGCATCAGCATCGGCGAGCTCACCGAGCGGATTCTCAGGGTGATGGGCAAGGGCAAAAGCTGCCGTATCGTTACAGAGGCGCAGCGCGTGCGGCCGCCGGCGTCCGAGGTGATGCAGCTCGTCTGCGACCAGCGACTCGCAGAATCGCTGCTCGGTTGGCGGCCGCGTGTGTCACTCGACGAAGGTCTCTTGCGCACCGCCGAGTACGTCGCGGCGCACAGGCAACAGTACAAGGCGCACGTATACAACGTATGACCACTCAACGACGGGCAGTGATTCTGGCAGGCGGTCTCGGGCGGCGTCTGGCACCGTATACATTCGTCATACCGAAACCAATCGTGCCCGTCGACACGATGCCGATTCTGGAGATCGTCGTGCGGCAGTTGGCCGCGCACGGCTTCACGCGCGTCACGATCGCCCTCGGACACATGTCGGAAATTGTTCGTGCTGTCGCTGGTGACGGCGCGAAGTTCGGCGTCGTCA
Source organism: Gemmatimonadota bacterium (assembly GCA_052387015.1). Classification (GTDB taxonomy): domain Bacteria; phylum Gemmatimonadota; class Gemmatimonadetes; order Longimicrobiales; family RSA9; genus CBJLQC01. Next base: position 1,378 of record JBQTJO010000293.1, on the reverse strand, counting down.
TTGATTACTCCGACGAGCCGAAGCCGCTTGGCACGATGGGCCCGCTCGCCCGGATCTTGGATCTGCCCGAGGATTTCCTGGTGATGAACGCGGATGTGCTCACCGACTTGGATTACGGAAAGCTGTGGAATTTCCACCAGGCCCACGGCGGACTCGCGACTGTCGCCACCTATACGAAGTTAACGAAGCTCGAGTTGGGCGTGCTCGAGACCGACGGCGAGCATCGCATTGTCGGCTTCGAGGAGAAGCCGTCGTTTCGCCACAAGGTCTCGATGGGTGTCTACGTTTTCAACAAACGGATCCTCGAGCTGATCCCCAAGGACACCTACTTCGGCTTTGACCACTTGATGGTCAAGATGCTCCAGCGCGGCGACCTGCTTAAATCGTTCCCCTTCGACGGCCGCTGGCTGGACATCGGAGTGCCCGCCGACTACGAGCGCGCGCAGGAAGAATTCGAGAAAGATCGGCACATCTACGTTCCGTCAACTCGATGAACTTAGCGTTCGTCCGCAGAGTGATGCCCAGCTTCGTGCACGTGCGTATTCGTGAATGGCTCGAAGCTCCGCCGACGGCGGGGGCGCTGGGCGTGATCGAAGAGCAGTTACGCGCAGCTGCGCATCGTCTTCGTGAGCGAGTCTTGGGAGTGGCGCAACTCGAGATGTACCGGCCGACGTTGGACGGTCTACCTGCAGTCATGGTACCTCCAGGCTACGAACTGCGCACGTACCGGCCCGGCGATGAACACGCCTGGGTGGCGATACTGAAAGCGTGCGTCTGTGCCGACTGGACCGTCGATCGCGTGCGCAGCGAGGTGCTCTCGCGACCGCAGTTCGAGCCCAGCGGGCTGTTCTTCGCGGTGGACGGCGGAGCACTTGTCGGGTCGGCCTGCGTCTGGCGTCGCAAGCAGTCGGAGCACCGTCGGGGCATGGTGCACCTGATCGCCGTCTTGCCGGAGCACCGCGGCAAAGGGCTGGGTTATCAGCTGACGCTTTCGTTGCTTCACTGGCTGCGCAGCCGGGGCTTCACGGACGCGACTTTGTACACGGATGACTTCCGCCTTCCTGCGCTCCGCCAATACGTGCGGCTCAGATTCGAGCCTCTCGTGCGTGGCTCTGCGTCGAGGGAAAAATGGCGCGAGATTTCGCGGAAGCTTTCCACCGAAGAACGACAGACATAACGCAGAAGTTCGTATTACGAAACGACTCCCAGCAGGTGCTCGACACGAGCAGCACCGCCGTCGACAAGGCGGCCGCCTTCACTTCGTTGGTATCTTCATGCGCCTGAGCATATTTTGCCAGCGTGATTGCCTGACATATGCCGGGCAACATTTCATGGCCGTACCGGGCAGTGTTGAATAACTATCCGGCGCCGGATCAAA
>JBQTJO010000292.1:0-2121 GCA_052387015.1 Gemmatimonadota bacterium | reverse complement strand
GAAAAACGGCTTGTCGCTTCTTTCCGCGCGCGTCTTGTCCAGCCACGCGATCGCCTGGTCCGTCAGAATGTCGGTCGTGTAGCCTTCCATCTGGCGGCGCTCGCCATTGATGTTGAGAATCGGATCGACGTAGACGCCCTGGCCGCGGAAGCTCACCCAGTGATCGAAGCCCGGCCGCGGATCATCCTTGTCCTCGCCCATGTGCCACTTGCCGATGTAGGCTGTGCGCCAGCCGGCCTGCTGTAGCAGCCATGGAAAGAAGACCGTGCCTTCGGGAATGCCGGAAGTATTGTCGACGACGCCGTGGCGGTGCGCATACTGTCCGGTGAGGAGGGATGCCCGACTGGGCGAGCACAGCGACGTCGTCACGAAGGCGTTCGCGATGTGCACGCCCCCGGCGGCCATGCGATCCAGGTGCGGCGTCTGCAGAAACGGCGGCGCACCCTTTACGAAGCTCATGAAGTCGTAGCGGTGATCGTCACTCAAGATGATGATCACGTTGCGCGGCTGCTGGGCATGCGCGGTTGCCGCGGCGGAAAACAACAGGATCGACAACTTGTAAAGGCTCACACGCCTCCTCTATTTATTTGAATTCGAATTCGAATTCGAATTTGAATTATTTCCGCTGTTAACGGCGTTTCAATTCAAATTCGAATGTCAAATTCAAATTCAAATTATTCTTCCACTGTGAAGTGGGCCTGCTTCGTATCGGCCGAGCTGCCGCCGACGAAGACGGTGAAGCCGCCCGGCTCGACCACCCAGTCCATTTTCTGATTGTAGAACGCCAGGTCGTCAGGGCCGATGGTGAAGCTGACCGCGCGGGCTTCGCCCGCCGCCAGCCGTATCTTCTGGAAGCCGCGCAGCTCCTTGACCGGACGCGTGACGCTCGCGTAATCGTCACGCAGGTAGAGCTGCACGACTTCATCGCCGGCACGCGTGCCGGTATTGCTGACCGTGACGGTTACGGTCAGGCTGTCGTTCGGTCCGATTACCGACGTGCTGAGCCGGGGTTCCGTGTAACTGAACGTCGTATAGCTCAGACCGTAGCCGAACGGGTAGAGCGGCGTCCACGGCACGTCGAGGTACCTGGACGTGTACCGGTTGGCGGGATCGGGCGGCCGGCCCGTGTTCTTGTGGTTGTAGTAGATCGGCACCTGGCCGACGGTGCGCGGGAACGTGACTGGAAGCTTGCCGCTCGGGTTGTAATCGCCGAACAGGACATCGGCGACGGCCGGCCCCATCTGCACGCCCAGGAACCACGTTTCGACGATCGCAGGGACGTTCTGATCCAGCCAGCCGATCGAAAGCGGCCGGCCATTCATCAGCACGGCCACGACCGGTTTGCCGACCGCGTGCACGCGCTTGACCAGATCCAGTTGTACGCCCGGCAGATCCAGGCTCGAGCGGTTGAATGCTTCCGCACTCATGTCGTGGTGCTCGCCGATCACCATAATGACCGCGTCGGCCTCGCGCGCTGCGGCCAGCGCCGCGGCAAAGCCGCTGGTATCCGTGCTCATGACATCCGAGCCGCGTGCGTAGATGACGCGCGTGCGCGGCTCGAGCGCCTGCCGCAAACCCTGCAGCACGCTGACCGCATCTTCAGTGCGCCCCGCCGCGGCCCATGACCCGAGCGCCGCGCGCGCACTGTCGGCCAGCGGGCCGATCACCGCGACGGTGCGCAGGTCCTTGCGCAGCGGCAGCGTGCCATTCGCGTTCTTGAGCAACACGATCGACTCACGCGCGATCTCGCGCGCGAAGCGGACGTGCTCGGGCGCCAGGGTGAGCGTGCGTTGACGCTCCACGTCCGAGTAGCGATACGGATCCTCGAACAGGCCGAGCTGGTATTTCGCGCGCAGCACGCGCCGTACGGCTTCGTCGATCTCCGCTTCGGTAATCTTGCCGGCGCTGACCGCGCGCGGCAGGTCGTCGCGGTAATTGGTGCCGGCCAGATCGACGTCGACGCCCGCGCGCAGCGCCGCGGCGGCCGCCGCGACCGGCGTCGGCGCGAAGCCGTGCGCGATCAGCTCCTGGATACCCGTGTAATCACTGACCACGAATCCATCGAAGCCCCACTCGCCGCGCAGCACCTCCTCGATGAGCTGGCGATGCGCGTGCATGGGC
>JBQTJO010000291.1:0-3132 GCA_052387015.1 Gemmatimonadota bacterium | reverse complement strand
AGTTCCACCGCGGCACCGATCAGGCGCCGGTCCTCGCGCTGGCGCAGCTCATGGAGCCGCTGCCCGATCACGCGGCTGCGCCGAAGTGGCGCGCCGCGCTCGCCCTGTACGTCGACTATCTGAAGCGCATCGCCGCCACTACCGCACCGTACCACGTGCTTCCCGCCTATGTGTATCGTGCCGGGGATGAGGTGAAGGAAGTTCCGGATTCAGGCGCGCTGCACATGGCCACGCGCGAGGCGTATCGGCAGCAGGTGCTGCAAGGTATGCCCATGGGCGAGGAGTGGTATCTGCGCGCGTTTCCCGTGTGGTTCGCGCGGCGCGGCAACTACGGCGTGCTGCTCTCGCAGGCCAAGGCGCTGTCGGCGGCCGCGCGCGTGCTGCGCGACAGCGCGGCGCTGGATCTCGCACGGCAGCAGCTGCAGTGGGTCGTCGGACGTAATCCGTTTACGCAGAGCACGATGTACGGTGAAGGCTACGACTGGGCACAGCAGTACAGCGTCTCATCCGGCGATTTCGTCGGCTCGCTGCCGGTTGGCATGCAGAGCCGCGGCATCTCCGACCTGCCGTACTGGCCTTCGCAGAACATGTACGTCTACAAGGAAGTGTGGGTGCACCCGTCCGCGCGCTGGCTCTGGATCCTGCAGGACTGCTCGCATCGAGATGACAGCCCGTGTGGGGCAGCTGGGGATGCTGCAACGGCGCCGGCGAGCTAAGGTGCATGCGCGCGCCACCGACGGGCGCGGCTGGCCGTTTCAATTCCGATGTATGTCACAGGGCAAGCGCCGCCTTCCACCGAGCGAACTCGCTGGGCTTGAGACCGTAGCGCGCGACCGAGCCCTCGTGAAGGTCCACGAGCAAGCCGAGGGCAGTGTCGGTGAACGCTTCCAGGTCAGCTGCCGGCACGTCGTGCGCCTCGGCCCAGGCGCGGATTTCCGTGCGGCGGGGCTCGCGCATCTCGATTACGCTCTCGCGCACTATCTGCGCGAGTTCCGGACGATAGCGGAGCCGGATCGGGTCCGGCTGCCCCAGCGCGTCGCGCGTGACGCGGTACTGTTCGCAAGATCGCTCATAAGCCCACGCGAACAAGTCGCGCAGCAACTCAACGCGACGGAATTCGTAAAGCGCGAGCGTGCCTTCCACGTAAGTGCGTACGGGTACGCCGACGAAAGAGAGGGGGCAGAGGTTCGCCTTGATGAGAGGCAGGTTTGCTCCCAGGCGCGACGTTCGCTTGTTCACGTCCAGGAATGGCTGCAAATAAGGAAGCTGCACCATCACGAAAAACGCCTGCTCGAAGGGATCCGGAATCGCACCGGCCTTGGCGAGTAGCAGATCGAATAGCTCCTCCAGCTTCTGCGGGATGGCGAGCGGTGTGTAGCTCGTGCCGGTGATATGTAACATCTGTGTCCGTACGCGCCCCTCCTCGCGCGGGTCGCCCAGCAGGTTCTCAGAGAGTGCGGCGTGGAGGTTGAGAAACGTATGTCGACTGAAGCCGACCTCCTCCGCCTGACCCACCAGCAGCTCGATAGCCTTCTTGTGGTTGAGGATCATCTGTGCGTCCGCGGCATTCTTGCCCTCGGCCCTGACTCCGTGTTCCAGGAGGTTCTTCGTGTCTAAGCGGTCGTAGGTGTTTCCCTCCAGACGACTGGACGCCCAGGCGAGGTCGATGAGCAGGCGCTCGAAGATCTCGCGCGCGAAAGTGCCTGCAGCCCGGTCCGGGTCCGGGGTGCGTCCCACCTCGTGCAGCCGCTCGCGAAGCGGCTCCGGGAGATACCAGGTCTGGCCCGGTTCGTATGCCTTGAGAAAGGTCTCGTCGTAGCCGACTGGACGGCGAGCGGCGAGCGGCGCCCGGATGAGAGCCCTGACCTCGGCCCCCGCTTTGGAGAGAGGAATGCCTTCAACCTCGACCCCCTCGGCTATTCGACCCGTCTCCGCCGGCACGACGGGCGCGCCTTCCGCCGGGAAGTACCGTCTCGCCCGCGTGGTCCCTTCTGCGCGGATCCTTCCCGTTGAAACCAGCAGCGACAGGCGACGCAGCAACGTCCGCTCATCCAGCGGCTCCCCGCCTGCTTTCCTGTATGCGTCGCCGATGGCAGGCTGGCTGATTCCCTCCGGATGCCTGAGGATCACCTCCTGAAGTAGCATGAGATGGCGGTTGATTGCGGCTCGGGTTGGTCGTTTCATCGCGTCCTTTTCGCGTCGATTGCCTGCCTCTCCTGCGCCATTCAGGTAAGACCGGCGGTCCGCCAGCTGGCGCGTTGTTCTGACGGGCTTCGCGGATTCAGACAGTTAAGTGCCGAATACGACACATCAAGTCACTTTACGACATATAATGCCTAATTCAGACATAAAGGGCAAGCCTATCATGCCAGGCTTCCGACACAAATGGGACATCGGACCCAGGTTTCCGCCTGGTGCAGCGCGAGTGATGGGATCAGCGGATACGTCAGCTTCGACCACAGTTTGTTCAGCAGACGATGCACCGCCTTGAAATGAGCGGCGAGTGCGGCGAGCGCCTGCTCGAGTGACCCGGATTCGTCGCCGAGCCCATGCGCTGCGCCGCTTGCCACATGCGATACAGCTCGGCACGCGCGGCTGTGTCCGCGATGGCTCGCCGCGCGTGTCCAATGGTAGTCACGCTTAGCGCGGCAGCCCGCGCGTAATCTTCAGCGCATTTTCGTAATAGATCTTCCTCAACACGTCGTCGGGCAGGTCGATGCCGTACAGCTTCCAGAACGCGTGGTAATCCCGGTAGTAATCGAAGTAGTCATCGCGCGTCTCGAACACGCGCCAGAAGTACGGATACTCTGCCGGCTGGAACGAGTCCTTCCCGAACAGGATGCGGTCCTGGAATTCGACGAAGAAATCGTGCGCGGTGCGCGGCTGCCGGCCGATGTCGTAGAGCACTGCGCCGACCTCGGTATACACGTTCGGCAGCTCGGTCATCAGCTTGCCGAGACGCTCGAGATCGTTCGCGTGCCAGCCCATGTGCGCGGCGACGAATGTCGTGCGTGGCTGACGTCGGAAAAGATTGTCGCGCTCCGTCATGAGCTGCTCGAAGCTCGGGAACTGCCCCGGCGGGTAGCGACGGCGCGGGAAGAGCGCCAGCTCGAGCCAGCGCTCGTTCGTGTA
>JBQTJO010000290.1:0-16130 GCA_052387015.1 Gemmatimonadota bacterium | reverse complement strand
CGTATACCGAGTGGCAGGCGCCGCCGGAGTATCGGCGGCACCCATGACCACGTCTACTGCTTGACGATCTTGCCGGCTTTGGAATCGAAGATGACGCCGGTCATCTTCTTGATGCCGCCTTCGGTCTGGCGAAACACGGTAACGCGCTCGGGGTCTGCCGCGTACTTGTCACTCCAGAAATAGTCGGTGGGCTTGCCGTGCTTGTTATAAATCGTGTGGCGTGCCATGCGATCGGCCTCCTTGCGGGGTGTCAGATTAATACCCTGGCGGCCCCTGTTGGTTCAGAAGGACCATGCCGCCCTCGCCCGGCGGGCACGCGCGCGGCCACCGCAAGTTCTGTGATCAGGTGATGCGCTGAACCATGGCGCGGAAGCGGCGCCCCCACTCGGCCGCGCCGATCGCGCCGAATTTCTCTTCGGCCCGGGCGTGCAACGACGCGCGCTCCACGCCCGTGGCCGCGAGCACCTCCAGCACTTCGGCCTCGAGCAGCGTATGGCGCGCGGCCTCGGCGGCGCGCAGCGCCTGCCCGGCATGCGCGCGCGCCCGCTCGCTGTAACCTTCGCCCAGCTCGATCATGGCGAGCACCCGCAGCGAATCCGCGTGGCCGATCGGGTCGCCGAGCGCATCGAAGCGGCCGAGCGCGCGCTGTACGGTGGCACGCGCAAGCCGCGCATCGCGGCTCGCCAGATAGATCAACAGGCTGCGCTCCTGCTCGGCGCGCGCGACCTCGTCGTCGCTGTGCGCCTCCTGCGCGTAACGGATGGCCGTCCTGAAATGCTCGTCCGCTTCGTCGAAATGGTCGAGATCGCGATAGGTGATGCCGAGATTCTGGTGGGATTGTGCGATGTGGCGCGCCAGACCGAGCTGACGGTAGGACGTGAGCGCGCGCTCGTAACAGGCGACCGCTTCCGCCGCGCGCGCGTGCAGTGTGTAAATGATGCCGAGATTGTTGGTCGCGCGCGCGACGAACTCCTCGTCACGCTCGCCGCTCGCCCGCTCCAGCAGCTCGCGCCATGCCGCCTCGGCCGCGGCGAGCTGCCCGGTCTCGAAACGGATCATGCCGAGCAGGTTCAGCCGGAAGAGCTGCAGGCGCGGCAGCGCGGAGCGCTTGATGGCGGGCGTGACCTGCTCGAGCAGCGCGAGCGCATCGTTGTGCCGGCCCAGCCGGCGCCACGAATCCGCGAGCCAGTAGCCGAGCTGAGGATGCGCGCGCAGCTCCGTTCGGGGCATTTCCTCCAGCAGCTCCGCCAATGCCTGCCACCGGTGCCGCGCAAACAGGTCGCGCGCCCGCTCGACCACCATCAGCTCGCCATGGCAAAGCCGGTGAAGCTGAAGATCAGCGCTTCGATCTCATCATCATCGATGCGAAAGCTGGCCTGCGGCAGCCAGAGCAGACCGGGCTGCTCCTGCTTCCAGATGCGCAGCCGAAGCTCGAGCAGCTCGTCGCTGTTGTCGCGGTCGCCGTCATTGTCGATGTCGTCATCCGCCTTCGCATAGTTGATTTCCAGCTCGGCCGGCGAGGCCGGGTTGAAGATCAGACCGCTCGGCTCGAAGCGCACGATCATGCGATCGCCCGCGCCCAGCGTGACCGTGATCAGAACCGAATCGCCGCGCTGGAAGAGCCGCCCGCCCGGCGCGCGCAGCAGCGAGTTGCTGCCGACCTCGAACTCGAGAAAGTCCGAGCCGTCCGCGTACTTCAGCTCCAGCTCGCGGTTTTGACCCTTCACCGCGTAAAACCTCGCGCTCCGCACCGTCACCGCGTTCGCCGATTCGAAGCGCAGGAAGGTCAGCTCCGACTCGGGCACCGCGTCATCATCCGGATCCGTCGTGTCATCATTGCAGCTCGCCGTCAGCAGCACCGTGCAGAGCAGAAACAGCCATCGCTTCATTTGCATCTCCCGTCAGAGTCGCGGTTCGTGTGCGCGAGGAATACACCAGCGGAACGGCCAGTATTCCCAACGAGTTGCGCCGCGGCCGCCGTTCTGCTTCGCGACAGTCGTCTCGTTTCGCTACGCGTCCGCCTCGCCGATCAGACGGTAGAGGCGCGAGCGGCTGATGCCGAGCGCTTCGGCGGCCGCGGTCTTGTTGCCGGCGCAGTGCCGCACCATCGCGAGCGCGGCCTCGCGCTCGATCGCGTCCATGCGTGCCGGGAAGGGGATGCCGGCGGTCGCGCGCGCCGGCGCGGCACGCACCGGCAGCAGGTCCGTTGCGGCGAGGCCGCCATCGCCGAGCAGCAGCGCGCGCTCGAGCGCGTTGCGCAGCTCGCGCACGTTGCCCGGCCAGTCGTGCGCGAGCAGGGTCGCGCGCACGTCGTCGCCCAGCGCCGGGCGGGCGATGCCGTACTGCTGTGCGAATTGGTCGATGAAGCTCTGCGCGAGCAGCAGCACGTCCTGGCCGCGCATGCGCAGGGGCGGCAGATGGATCGGTACCACGTTCAGGCGATAGTACAGGTCCTCGCGGAAGCGGCCGTCGCGCACGGCGCCGGCGAGATCGATGTGGGTGGCCGCAATGACGCGCACGTCGAAGTCGACAGTGCGCACGCTGCCGAGCCGGCGCGCCTGCCGCGTCTCGAGCGCGCGCAGCAGCTTGGCCTGCAGCTCGAGCGAGAGATCGCCGATCTCGTCGAGAAAGAGCGTGCCGCCGTGCGCGGCCTCGAACAGTCCCGGCTTGGACGACGTCGCGCCGGTGAACGCGCCTTTCTCGTAGCCGAACAGTTCCCCTTCCAGCAGCGAGGCGGGCAGCGCGGTGCTGTTGATCTCGATGATGGGCTCGCTCGCGCGCGGACCGTTGTAGTGGATGGCCTGCGCGAGCAGCTCCTTACCCGTGCCGGTCTCGCCGGTGATCAGCACGGTCGCATCCGCGTGTGAGATGATGCGCGCGGCGCGATCCAGCGCGGCTCTCAGCTCGGCAGATGCGCCGATCAGACGCGAGAAGTCGTAGGACGCGCGCTCACGCGCGGCGAGCGCCTGCGCATCCGCACGGGCGGCCGCGCGCCGCGCGACTTCCTCGAACCAGGCGCGCAGACGCTCGAGGTCGCCAGGCAGCGCGAAGTAGTCCGACGCGCCGGCCAGGATCAGCTGGACCGCGATGCGGTGATCGGCGGCCGCGCCGGCCACCACGACCAGGGGCGCGCCCTGGGCCAGCGCCACAGCGATGTGGGCGGGCGCCTCCTCCTCGATGCCGGCGGCGGCAATGACATACGCATCCGCGCCGCTCGTAAAATCGGCAAGCAGGTCCGAGCCGGCGGCCAGCTGCGGCCAGAGCGACTCAAAGGATTCGGAGAGCTGAAGCAGCGCGATTCTGGGCATTCACGTCCGTGAGCGATACAGGGTGTCTCGAAACGAGACGGCAGCCGCGGCTGATGCAAAGGTCGTGCGGGGCGGCAAAGTGCTTGCTATACACTGGGATACGACCCGTGAGCGGGTGCGGAGCACGGATTGCATTAAAAGCGTAGCGACGTAAAAACCGATCAAGGAGATAGTATGAACAGGTTTACTACTGCGGTGCTGGCGGGCGCGTTGGCGGTTACGGCGGCAGCCTGCGATGACGATTCGGCGGGGCTGACCGGCAGCGCGAGCACGAGCGTCAGCTTCATGGCGGTCGGCGACCCGGGGCTGCTCGGCAATCAGACCAACCCCGAGAACCCGATGACAATCGGCGCGCATACGATCGTGGTATCGAGCGTGGAGCTGAACCTCTCGGAAATCGAAGTCGAGGGTGAAGACGACGACGTGAAGACCGAGATCCGCGGCGGCACGATCCTGGTCGCGCTGCCGATCGACGGCAGGCTGGTCACGCCCATCAACGTGACGCTGGCGGCGGGCACGTTCGACGAGATCGAGATGGATGTGGCATCGGCGCGCATCCGCGGCTCGTTCGACGGGCAGCCGTTCGATATCACGGTGAACGTGGACGAAGAGCTGGAGCAGGCGATCACGCCGCCACTGGTGGTCGAGGCGGGCGGCACGGCCAACCTGACGATCGCAATCGCGATCGAGAGCTGGTTCCGCAATCCCAACGGCACGGCCATCGATCTGCTGAATCTGAACGCCACGGCGCGCGCGCAGCTGAGCGAGAACATCGAGGCGAGCTTCGATGCGTTCGACGACCACGATCGCGACGGCGACGACGACGACTGAGCCGAGCGTCAGTCCAGTGCTCGTGACTTCCGCGGCTCATGCCGCGGAAGTCGAAGCCGGGCGGCGCGGCGCGCTCATCAGGTGCACAAACCGGGCAACCAGTTCGGGATCGAAGATACGACCTGCATCCTGCTCGAGCATGGCGAGCGCAACGTCCGGACCGTGCGCCGGCCGGTAGGACCGGGTGGTCGTAAGTGCATCATAGACATCGGCCACACAAAGGATGCGCGCGGTCAGTGGGATCTCGTCACCCTTCAGGCCGTCCGGATAGCCGGTGCCATCCCAATGCTCGTGATGGCTGCGCACCAGCGGACGTATGTCCCAGGGGAATTCGATTGCGGAGATCAGCTCGACGCCGATTATCGTGTGGCGCTGCATCACGCGCCATTCCTCGGGCGACAATGGCCCGCGCTTGTTGAGGATCTCCTCCGGGATGGCCGTCTTGCCGACGTCGTGCAGAAACGCGCCCATGCGCAACCAGATCAGCGCCCGCTCGTCGAAGCCGGCCGCGCGCGCCAGCATACACGTATAGTCGGCGACGCGCTGGCAATGGCCGCGCGTGTAGCGGTCCTTTCGCTCGAGGGAATCTCCCCATTGGCTGACGATTTCGAGAAAGATGCGCTCGAGTTGATGGATGATATCGTTGACATCACGCAACATACGGCGCGCGTGCAGGTGCGAGAAAGCCCGGTGCGCATCGTTCAGCGCCTGCAGCGCGGCGTGGTTGCGCCGTTGCGCGCGATACAACATGGCGCGCTCGCGCTGCACCTCGGCGCTGAGCAGCAGATTGCCGTATCGTTCGGCTATGTGGGCGGCGGCGTCCAGGTGGGTCTCGGCCACCTCATAACTCTGCATCTCGCGGTAGATGATGCCGTACCACTTGTACGCTTCACCCAGCGCGATTTCGTGTTCGATGCGGGCGGCCAGATTGCGAGCGCGGTTGCAACAGCGCAGCGCGCGCGTGAGATCGCCCCGGCGGAACCACAGGTCGGTGCGGTTCACTTCGACCATGGCGCGCGTGGCCCGATCACGCGTCGCGTCCGACAGCTCGGCCGCCTCATCGAATGATACCATGGCATCATCCCAGGACCGCATCTCCGCCTGTAGCACTCCCAGATTGTTGAGCAGGGATGCGGTGACGTGCCGGTCGCGCAGCCGGCGATAGTACTGCAAGCTGCGCCGGAAATGACGCACGGCCATGTGGTGTTGTCCCTGAATGGTCGCGAGCACGCCCAGGTTCTGTCCGATCATGGCCAGCAGCGGCCGGTCGCGCGCGCGCCCGGCGTACGCCTGCGCGCGAATGTAGAGGCCGCGCGCGCCATCAACCTCGCCGCGCTCCTGCGCGGCGATTGCCAGCCAATTCAGCGCGTGGGCGATATCGCCCGGCGCGTTGTCGATTTCCGCGACCGCGAGGCTCGCGGTGTAGCAATCGACGGCCGCATCGATATCACCCTGGGCGCGATGGGTATTGCCGATCCAGCGCAGCAGGGCGGCCGGCGAACTGTCTGGCGCGGGTAGGCGGCAGCGCAGTGCGGCTTCGAAGAGTGCGCGCGCCGCCTCGTGGTCGCCGCGCCGCTCGCGCCGCTGCGCCTTCGCGACCAGCGTTCCAGCGGCGACGCTCCTACTGGTTCGCTTCGAGACCATATTCACGAATCTTGTGCAGGAGGGTGGGGCGGGAGAAGCCGAGCAGGCCGGCTGCGCGGGTATGATTGTGGCTGGTAATGCGCAGCGTGATCGCGATCAGCTGGCGCTCCGCCTCGGCCATGGACATGCCGGTCAGCGGTACCTCGATCGAACCGGCCTGGGGCGCCTGCCGCACCGCATTCGGTCCGCTCACCGTCGAGCGGCGCTGGATCAAAATGTGCTGCGGCTCGACCCAGTCGCCCTCGCTGACAATGACAGCATGCTCGATGGTATTCTTCAGCTCACGCACGTTGCCGGGCCATGCGTGGCTGCGCAGCACGATCATCGCGTCCTCGCTGATCTGTTTCTCCGGCAAGCCGTGCTCATGGCACAGCGCGGTTACGAAGCCGCGGGCCAGCAAGTCGATGTCGCCGGGTCGCATGCGCAAGGGTGGCAGCTCGATGCGGAACACACTGAACCGGTAAAAGAGATCTTCGCGAAAACGGCCCGCTGCAACGGCCGTCGCAAGATCCACATTGGTGGCCGCGATGATGCGGCACTCGACCTCGTATTCCTGCACGCCTCCCAGCCTGCGCACGTGCCGGTCCTCCAGCACGCGCAACAGTTTGGGCTGGAGCTGGAGCGGCAGCTCCTCGATTTCGTCGAGAAAGAGTGAGCCGGCACCAGCCAGCTCGAGCAACCCGCGTTTCTGGGCGCGCGCGTCAGTAAAGGCGCCGCGCTCGTGACCGAACAGCTCGGATTCGATGAGGTTTTCCGGAATGGCCGAACAGTTCACCGGGACGAACGGCTCGGTGGCGTTGGCGCCCGCGTAGTGAATACCGCGGCTGAAGAGCTCCTTGCCGGTGCCGGTTTCGCCGTGTAGCAGGACGGTGGTGGTCGGATGCTCCGCAACCTTGCGCGCAAGGCCAATGGCGCCCACCAGGGCGAGACTTTCGCCGGCGATGTTCGCAAACGCGGATTCGCTGGCGCGCCCATGCGCCGCCAGCGCGTCTTTCGCCTTTGAGCCGCCGCGCACAGTCATTGTATTGAAGGGGATGCCGGCCGCCACCGGGTGCGGCGCCGGGCGCTGTTCCGAAATCGCTGAATATCCGGAATATAGAGTGACCGGCAGGTCAAGACAACGCTGGTGGCAGGTTGCCGATGCGCGCATGTCAGGGCACCGGCGCAAGGATCGCAAAACGCAGAATTGCGAGCCGCTCCTCGAGATCGCGGAGTTCGGAGGCCGCGCCCATTTCCGCGAACAGCTGGCGCGCGCGCGACCACGCGGCGCGTGCTTCCGGCAACCGTGCTTGCTGATGCATCATCTCCCCGAGCGCACGCGCGATTTGCGCCTCGAGCAGACGATCATCCGCGTCGACCGCAATCGCGTTCGCCTCGCCCAGCAGGCGCTCCGCCACCAGCCAGCGGCCGAACTGGGCGGCCGCCATCGCGCGCATGCGCAGAGCCTCCGCCTGCCGCAGCCGATCACCCCGCTTGCGCGCCACCGCGCCTGCCCGCCGGCTGGTCTGCTCGACGTCGTGCCAGCGCGCCTGCGCCGCCGCGAGATTTGCCTGATTGAGCGCGACCGAATTGAGCACGCTCGCACTGCCGGATTGCCGGGCGGCGTCGAGCGCCTCGTCGAAGCTGGCCTGCGCTCGGTCCCACTGCTTCAACTCGGTGTGCAGCACACCAATGTTGTTCAGGACGGACGCGACCTTGTCGAGATCGCCGGCCTGGCGAAATCCGTTGAGGGCGGTCCGGTAGCGGATCAGCGCGGCATCCAGATTGCCGCGGATGTTGGCGAGGACACCCAGATTCTGCTCGATCATGCCGAGTAGGCGCTGGTCGCCACTTTCACTGGCCCTGCGACTTGCGATCTGGAATTGCTGCTCCGCTTCGGAAAGCTCGCCGCGCCGCACCGCCAGAGTCGCCAGCCAATTCACCGCGTGCGCGATTCCGTTTGCATACCCCAGCTCGGTCGCGACGGCGAGGCTCTGCCGGTAGCAATGCTCGGCGCGCTCCGTCTCACCACGCTCGCGAAAAACCGTTCCCATATGACGCAACACATCCGCATAGGGACTCGTGCGCGGATTCGGGCCCAGTAACTCCAGCACCTGCTGATATGACCGGAGCGCACCGGCGTAATCCGCGCGGCGCTGACAGGTCAGACCCGTCTGAAGCAGAATGGCAACCGCGTCGGTGTTGCTGCGGCCACCACTTGCCGGGGCAGGCGTCTTGCGCATGCGTGCCATGGGTCTCCTCGATTCATTCAATGGCTGCCGTTTCGAGTGGCACCGTCATTCACCCGCCTAGCAGGATCAGACCCTTGCCCAGCGTTATCGAATAGTTGCAGAAATGCCAGATGCCGAAGGCCGCCATGCCGTTCAGGATGCGCAGCGACATGACTTCGTTCGGCCTGACGATCGGGGCGGTCAGCGGGTCGACATGGTAGGCGCCGACCAGCTCCTTCAGCGCGGTCTCGGGATTGTACTCGGTTCCTTCCAGGCCAAAGGCGAGATAGACAGGCCGGCGAAACGCCAAGCCGTGTGGCAACAGCCTGGCGCTCAAATTCCTGCCGGCCGGCACATGCAGCGTGATCTCGACCTCCTCCGTCAGCGCGCCGGGCGGAACGATCAGCATCACGCCCTGGGTGTAGAGAACGCCGCCGCGCGGGCCAATTTCCTCCTCCGTGTCATCGGCTTCCACGGCAAAACTACGCTGAACAATCGGCAGCGACGGTGCATCGAAATGGAACTGACGCGTGATCGTCGGCTCATCCGGCACAGGCTGCACTGGCGATTCGCTGCACGCAGACAGCAGCGGCAGCAGGACCGTACCGAGCCGGAAGCTTCGTTGGAAGAGCGCGTTCATTGCTCACCTCGCTGCACGAGTGGATTCACCTCGATGGGGTATGCGCGGAGTAACTCCATAACAAGACGAGTGCCGAACTGCGCGCCCGTGTGCAAGTCATTGCAATCCAACTCGATACAATCGGCATTGGGGATTAGGCGCGGCTGACGGCGTAAAGAAACTTTCCGCTAAAACGACGGAGCGTGTAAAAAAGCCTTGCGGCTTGCGCGCCAGGCGCTCGGCGCGGCCGAGCAGGCAGGATCAGCTGATGGTCAGCCTGCCTTGATGAGGGCCTCGATCTTGGCGAGCAAGCGACCGAATTCGACCGGCTTGGTGTCGTAGTCATCGCAGCCGGCCTCGAGGGCCTTGTCCTGGTCGCCGGCCATGGCGTGGGCGGTCAGCGCGATGATGGGAATCATGCGCAGTGTGACATCGCCCTTGAGCTCGCGCGTCGCGGTCCAGCCGTCTTTCACGGGCAGGCTCATGTCCATGAGAATGAGCTGCGGCTGCTCCGAGCGCGCGCGCGCCACGCCATCCTCGCCGTCGACGGCAAGGACCACCTGATAGCCTTTGCGCTCGAGCCGGCGCGACAGCATGTCACGGTTCATCTCATTGTCCTCGACGAGCAGGATCTTCGGCATGCGTGCGTAATCCTTCCTCTGGTTATGCGCCGCCGGCCGGCGCGGGCTTGCGTGCCGCCTGCATGGCGCGGCGGATCTCAGCCAGCAGCTCGGACGAGGAGTGCTCGCCCTTCTGCAGTACCTGCGTGACCGCGCCGCGCAGGCGCTGGCGGTCTGCTTCGGTCAACGTCTTCGCGGTCAGCACGACGATCGGCGCACTGCCCGCCATGCCGCGCTTCTGCAGCTCGTCGACGAAGGTAAAGCCATCCATCTCGGGCATCATCAGATCGAGCAGCAGAGCCGCGGGTGGGTGCTGCTGCATGATCTCGAGCGCGACGCGTCCGTTCTGCGCTTCGACGACGTCCCAGCCATCCTTCTCGAGGATCCGGCGCAGCATCTCGCGGGTTGCGGCATCGTCGTCGACGACCAGCACGGGGCCGGCGCGCTCGTCCGCACGCACGCGGCGCAGCGCGTCGGCAAGGCGCTCGCGCTCGACCGGCTTGGTCAGATAGTCGGCCGCGCCGAGCGCGAAACCGAGATTGCGGTCATCGATGACGGTGACGACCAGCACCGGGATGCCGGCGGTCGCGGCGTCGCCCTTCAGACGTGTGAGCACGGCCCAGCCATCCAATCCGGCCATCAGCACATCCAGCGTGATGACGTCCGGGTGCTCTTCGCGCGCGGCCCGCAGGCCGTCATCGCCGGTGGCGGACAGCAGCACGCGGTAGCCTTCCTTCGCGAGCATGCGGCTGAGCACCTCGCGCGCAGCCGCGTCGTCGTCGATCACGAGCACGGTGCCGGCCGCGCCGGGCATGGCAGACGGCAGCGCCGAGGGCGCCGCGACCGCCGCCGTGTAGGCGTCGGCATCGGTCGGCAGATCGACCGTGAACACAGTGCCGCGCCCCGGCTCGCTCTCGAGCGTGATGCCGCCCGCCATCATCTCGCAGAACTTCTGCGTGATCGCGAGACCGAGACCGGTGCCGCCGTACTTCTTGCTGGTGGACGCGTCTGCCTGCGTGAACGGCTGGAAGACTTTCGCCATTTGCTCGGCGGTCATGCCAATGCCGGTATCACTGACGCGCAAGGCGATGCGGTCGTTCTGGCGACTGATAGACAGCGCGATCGTGCCGTTGCTGGTGAACTTCGATGCGTTGGACAGCAGGTTGAAGAGGATCTGCCGGACCTTGACCTGGTCGAGACGCGCGGTGCCGAGATCGCTCGCGATCCGGAGATCCAGCGTGTTGCCGTTCTTCGTGATCAGCGGCGTGACCGTGTTCGCGACTTCCTCGACCATAGGCACAACTTCGAAGGTCTCGAAGTACAGCTCCATGCGACCGGACTCGATCTTCGAGAGATCGAGGATGTCGTTGATCAGGCCGAGCAGATGCTTGCCCGAGCCGTGGATCTTCCTGAGGTCCGGCACGTAGCCATCGTGCCCGGCGTCTTCGGCTTCCTCCATGAGCATCTCGCTGTAGCCGATCACGGCATTGAGCGGCGTGCGCAGCTCGTGACTCATGTTGGCGAG
Organism: Gemmatimonadota bacterium; assembly: GCA_052387015.1. GTDB lineage: Bacteria > Gemmatimonadota > Gemmatimonadetes > Longimicrobiales > RSA9 > CBJLQC01. Next base: position 5,373 of record JBQTJO010000290.1, on the reverse strand, counting down.
GAACTGGCTCTTGGTGCGGCTCGCGGCTTCGGCCGCGACTTTCGCGTCCTCCAGCTCGGCGGTGCGCGTCGCGACCGGGTGCTCGAGCTGGCCGGACAGCTCCTGGAAGCCTTTGCTGGTGCGCGCGAAGTCGTACGCGATGTGAATGGATGGCGCGAACGCGAGGCCGAGCCAGGACAGCAGGAAGAAGTAGAACGAGTTCTCACTTTCGGGCGCCAGGCCGAACGCGGCCAGTGCGAGGTACGCGAGGAAGCCGAAAGTCGGCAGGAAGCCTGCCGCGATCATCCTCGCACCGTCTTTCTTGCGCCAGAGCGCAAGTGCGATGACGCGCGGCCCTTCAACGGCGTAGATGAGAATGACGACGCCGAACGCGCTTACAACAGCCTGTGACGCCGGCAGAAATGGGATGAGAATGGCGAACGCAGTCACGGCAGCCAGGGCCGGGAAGTGGCGCGGCAGCCGGCCGTCGAAGCTGCTGTACAGGAAGGCGAGCAGCGCGAGCATGGCGAGCATGGCGGCGACCGTGCCGACCGCACCGAACACCAGCGAGGCGCGCACGGATTCGGTGCCCATGGCCAGGTACATCATTAACGGATACACCGAGAACTGCCCCGCGAATGCCGCGTAGTGCAGGTTGCTGACCGGATGACGCAGCAGCAGATACAACACGAAGTGCAGCACGCCGACGGCGACGAAGATGCCGAACAACCCGAGCAGTATGCCGCCGAGCAGGCGGCGCGATTCGGCCGCTCGTGCGATTGCCTCCTCGGATTTCACGGTGGCGTTGAAGAGCCAGCGGTCTTGCGTGTGCCGTTGGAAATCGACGGCGGAGCCGAGATGATAGCGGATCGCGAGCACGGCCGATGCGCTGTCGAACAGGATCGGCGTCGGCAGCAGCGGCGATTCGATCTTTACCGCATCGCCGATCTTGTCCAGCTCGCCAAGCTGGAGGATCTTGCGGGCGTCGACGAATACGGTGGCCGCGCCGAGTGTCTTGAAATCCAGCGCGAGCGGTCGGCGGATCAGCGATCGCTCGGGTGAGAGATGCAGCCGGAACCAGCCGATGGCCGGCTTGCCTGCTTCCTCGAGTTTACGCACCGCCTCGCGGATGCTGTCCGGCAGGGGCTCGGAGGGCGCGAGGGTCGTCCAGTGCGAGTCGTCGTAGGTCGGCAGCGACCAGCTCGGGTTGTCGCCCAAGTGAAACTTCCAGACGCCGTCGAGCGCGACGCCCTCCGCTGCGACGCGGCGGGCCGAGATCAGCCGATCGGACGCGAGATCACGGTGGGCGGTCTGCGCCATGGCCGCCCCGCTCGGGAAGAGGAGCGCGGCACAAAGGACCACCCCGGCACGACGTCGAAAGCGGATCATAGGGGCCTTTGAGGCGAAGTCGGACGGGCGAATGCGGCTGCCGGCTGGCAAGATTCATCCGGCCGGCAGGGTGCGGCAAGCTTTTCATTCCAGTAGTTCAACGACTGTCTTGATTTGCCGCCGGCGAGACCGGCATCTTGCTGATTCATTCCTTGACCTCGACAGGCGACGAGGCCTGCCATGCCGTACTCCTACTCCCCGGAGGATTCCATGAAGACGCAGCGCGTGGTGCCGGTCGTCCTGACCGTCCTGCTGCTGGCGGCCTGTGGCGCGGGCTCACCACAGAACGAGGCGGTTCGCGACGAGGCAGTGCTCGCGTTGTGGCCGCTGACCACGTCGTCCGATGAAGCCAGGCAGAGCGTAGCGGATGGCGTTCGCGAGCTGGACATGGGCCGGTCCGAAGAAGCATCCGCACATTTCGAGCGTGCGGTTACGGCCGACCCGAACGCGGCGATGGCCCACCTGTGGGCTTCGGCGGCCGCGCAATCGCTGGAGAGCAGCTTCGCGCATCTCGCCAAGGCGACCGAGCTGGCAGCCGGCGCGAGTGAAGTCGAGCGCACCATCATCCAAATGGTTCAGAAGAGCGTCGACAACGATGCCCAGGGCGCGCTCGCGCTCGCGCAGCAGCTGGTGCAGCTGGAGGCGGACAATCCGCGCGCGTGGATGGGGCTGGCCGACATGCACAATGCGCAGGCGCAGCGCGTCGAAGCGCGCGCCGCGTGGGACAAGGCGATGCAGGTTGCGCCGAACTTTGCGCCGGCCTACCTGGCGGCAAGTCAGTCGTACGTGCTGGTCGAGCCGTTCGACCTTGCGAAAGCCGAGCAGCTCGCGCGCAAGGCGGTCGAGCTGGAGCCGAACGAGCCGCTTGCGCACGATGTGCTCGGTGATGCGCTGCGCGCGCAGGGCAAGCTGAACGACGCCGCGCTCTCCTACACGAAGGCCGCCGAGCTGGACCCGACGCAGGGTGATGGACTGCAGCAGCGCGGGCATGTGAACACGTTCCTTGGTCGCTACGCGGAAGCACGCGCGGACTACGATGCGGCGGTCGCGGTCGCGACCGGCAACGCGAAGCCGGGACTCGCCATGTACCGCGCACTCGTGCACGTGCACGAAGGCAATCTGAAGGCCGCGCTGGCTGAGCTGGAGCAGCAATACAGCGCGATCGACGCGATGAACATTGCGGAGCCGATCGGTCTCAAAATGTTCGTGGCAAGTCCGCAGTTCAACATCGCAGTCACGTCCGGCATGATACCGGATGCCGAGCGCTACGCCGCGCGCCTGGAGCAGCTAGCGCAGATGCAGATCCAGCAGGCGAAGAGCGAGGAGTTCGGGCGCGGCGCGCGGGCGGGCATCACGGCGCGCGCGGCGACCCTGGCGATCTACAAGGGAGATCTGGCACTCGCGAGACAGAAGGTCGCCGAGTACATGGAGATCCGTGCGCCGGAGAGCAATCCGGCCAGGAACCGGCCGGCGCACGATCTGCTCGGTCTGATCGCGCTGAAGGAAATGCGCCACGCGGACGCGGTCGCCGAGTTCGAGCAGGGCAGCCCGAACAACATCTGGATGAATTATCAGCACGCGCTCGCGCTCGAGGGCGCGGGGCGCGCCGCCGACGCGCAGCGTCTCTACAACAAGGTCGCGAACTACTACTTCAACAGCGAAGGCCTGGCGCTGGTCCGCAAGGCGGCACTGGCCAAGGTCGGGAAGCCCACCACCTGAAGCCGTTCTCCGGCATCCGGTCGTTTCTGCGCGAGGCGCGGCGGCGGAAGATGTACACGTCCGCCGCCGCGTACATCGCGGTGGCGGCGCTGCTGATTCAGCTCGGCGAATCCATCTTTGCCGCTGTGTTGCTTCCTGACTGGGCAGCCCGGCTGCTCACTATCCTGTTGCTGCTCGGCTTTCCGGTCGTGCTCGTGCTCGCGTGGATCTTCGACGTCGGGCCCGGCGGTCTGCAACGCACCCACCAGTCTGCTGCCGAACCAGCTTCGCACGCGCCGGCGATCGGCTGGAGCGGCGCCATCGCGGTCGCGCAGCCTGAATCGCCACGCGTGATCGAGCTGGTCGAAGAAGCGCCGGACCCGGAGCGCGTACGGCGCGCAGCGCTCGCGTTCGTGCGCCACGAGCTGCGCACGCCCATCAACGCCATCATCGGCTACACCGAGATGCTGCTCGAGGACGCGCAGGATGAAGGCGACGTCGTCGCAGCCGGCGACCTCGCGCGCGTCGTGCACTGCGGCCGGGAAATCCTCACGCTGGTGGAGCGGATTCTGGATGCCGAGCGCATCTCCGCGGAGCAGGGCCGCGATCTCGGAAGCTACGGCGAGCAGATCCGCGCGGACCTGCGCGATCCGCTGAGTGCAGTGACCGGCTACACGGAGATGCTGATCGAGGCGAGCCGCGAGGAGGCACGCACGGCCCGGCTCAACGACCTGGAGCGCGTGCTCGCCGCCGCGCGCAAGCTGCTCGACCTGTCCAACGACATCGCCGCGCTCGCGACGCACGCGCCGGACGCGGTGCCCGCGGACATGGCGAAGGGGGCAATACTGGCGGAAGGCGTGCTGGCGAAGATTCGCGCCGTGCAGGAGCACGCGCTGCAGCCGGACCGCCAGGGCAAGCTGCTGGTCGTGGATGACAGCGCGATGAACCGCGATCTGCTGGCGAAACAGCTGGCGCGCAAAGGCTACTTCGTCACCACCGCGGAGAGCGGCACTAAAGCGCTGGAGCTGCTGAACGACGAGCACTTCGATCTGGTGCTGCTGGACGTGCTGATGCCCGAGCTGGATGGCGTGGGCGTGCTGTTGCGCATGAAAGCGGACGAGCGGCTCTGCAACGTGCCGGTCATCATGATTTCGGCGCTGGACGAAATCGACAGCGTGGTGCGCTGCCTCGAGATCGGCGCGGCCGATTTCGTGAGCAAGCCGTTTCATCCGACGCTGCTGGAAGCGCGCATCAATTCCGCCTTGCATGCCGCTTCGACCCGGGCGGTGGGCTTTGCGGCCGCTAGCACCGAGCCGGCGCTCGGGCGTATGATCGTGGGCACGCTGCCGGACTATGTCGTGCAGCGGCTGCGCAGAGGGGAGACGCGCCTGCTGGATGGCGTGCCGAATGCGGCGGTCTACTTCGTCGACATCGACCAGGCGGTCGCGGCGGCGGATCCCGCGCAGCGCGCGCTGCTGACGGAAACGCTGATGGAGCTGGCGCAGCGCGCGGCGGCGCGCGCGGGCGCGATCGTCCTGCTGCACGGCATCGGCCTGGTCATGGTCGCGGGCTTTCCGCAGCCCGTGCCGGATGCGGCGGAGCGGGCGGCGCGTGCGGCGCTGCTGTTCTCGCGCGAAGCGGAGCAGGCCGGTCTGCGGCTGCGCTCGGCGCTGCACACCGGTGCCGTCTACGCGGCGGTGGTCGGGCGTGAGAGTCTCTCCTATTGGGTGTGGGGCGATGGCGTGGAGCTGGCGCGGCGGCTGGCGTTGAGCGCGGATCGTGGGCGCATCAACATCTCGGCTGCGTGTCAGGCGTTGCTGAAGGAGCGGTTTGCGGTGGTCGGCAGAGGAGTGGTGGAGGTTGCAGGGCACGGGCAGATGCGGGCGTATGTGCTGGAAGCCGAGGTGGTCGCGGCCGGGTAAACGGGCCCGCTTGCGGGTGTCTCCTGCACGCCCGCATTGTTCCGAATGGCTTCAGTCGGCACGAGCATCCCCCGCAAAGACGGCCTCGACAAGGTCGCGGGCCACGCCCGCTACGTGGACGACCTGCGCTTCCCGGGCATGATCTACGGCCGCACCGTCCGCAGCACCATCGCGCGCGGCCGCCTCAGCAACGTTCAGGTCCATTCGATTCCGGGACTGGTCGTGGTCGATCACCGCGACATCCCGGGTGTGAACATCGTCACGCTGATCGAGGACGATCAGCCCTGCCTGGTCGAGACGGAGATCCGCCACCCGGCCGAGCCGATCCTGCTGCTCGCGCATGAAGACCGCGCTGCGCTCTGGTCGGTGCAGGTCGACGTCGACT